>DATDFQ010000064.1 GCA_036522515.1 Bacteroidota bacterium | reverse complement strand
GCCGGACTCGTAGGCCTGGACAACCTTCAGTTTAAACTCTCGTGAGAACCTTCGTCGATCCTTGGGCATCGGACATTCCCTCCTTCGGAATGTCCACCTTAGTACTCAAAAAAACTGTCTCATGCAAGGGGTAAACTCCAGACTCAAAGGCATTAATAATACTAGGATTGTTCTTCCAACCCCAAAGCGTTTATCGCCCGATCCCGTACTGCTTGAGAAACGATTTGAGGAGTATCGGGCTGCGGGGTAGGATAGAACGGGACTATGAATTCGTTGGCCAATCACACGTTTTGGCCGGCGAACTCACTGAAGTCTCAAATCCATTAAACTCGATAATGTAATTCTACTCCTAATTGGGGGGTGTTAATGCGGAGTTAAACCTGACGAGCCTTGTCCAATCGATTGCACCATCACTGGAACAATAGTCGTTTGTAAATTCCTTGGTGAACTTGTTTATTATCTGAGAGTACGACTTCATAAAGGCGTCGTTTTTTTCTTTTGCTTTGTGCCCTAGAGGTTCAATGATCTCCGTGTAAAGTTCCGTGTCACCAGAAATAAATTCCCAAAACTGTTGTCCGCAATACTTAAAGTATTCACCTTTGTCGGGATTGTTATCTCTACCGTAGCAGCAACCGTTAACAGCCGTTACGTTGAGCTTAGAATTGCCCGTCCGAAGTGTCCTCTTTGCCCTCTTAAAATCACTTGCCATCTTTTTGATCTGTGAGCTATTTCCCCAATTGGGACCCGACTTAATAGTCACAATAAAGCGAGTTCCTTCAAGGTCAAATTCAAGGTCAATTCCCTCAATCCCTGATTTGCGCCCTCCATAAATTCTCTTATTTATAAATATCGCAAGCTCTTCCAGCCAGTCACCGAAAATCGTTTCTTCATTGGAAGATAGATGTGCATCGACTAAGGCTCGAATAATCCCCTCAGACGTATGCATGTATTTCGCTTTGAACAAGTAGGGATTCTTTCGCTTAAGGACTTTTGATAGCTTCAATCTCTCCAAACTGTGAATCCGTATTTCGTGGAACGTCCCAATGTTCTTTTCAGCGTACTGCGTGATGTCCTGTAGCTTTAGCTTTCGCATATCTGACTTTGGGTTCTAAAATAGTAAGTTCGGTGGACTCTATCTGGCGTTTGACCATTTGATAATATTCAGGCACAATTTCGATACCAATCGAATTGCGTCTCATCCTTTTGGCGACGAAGATCGTGGTCCCCGAACCCAAAAACGGGTCGAGTACCATGTCATCTGGTTTGGTGAATAACTTAATAAACCATTCTGGAAGTTCTTCGGGAAACGCAGCGCTGTGATTCTTATTGTTGCATTCTGTTGCCAGATGCAACACGTTGCTGGGATAAGCCTTGTCTCTGTTAAGCCAGTTGGAAATATTCTTCCCGAAGCCGCTGCCGACCTTTGAGGCGTCTCTAACTTTGTCCGTGTCGCTCAAGCGTCTCAAGCGAGTCTTTGCCCAATCACCCATTGGCACCATGACTGCTTCTTGGTACATATGGAACTTTTTCTCTCGATTGAACTGAAGCAAACGCTCCCAAGAATCGCGAAAACGATTTGGCCACTTGCCTGGATAGGAATTCCTCTTGTGCCATATGAATTCCTCCGTCCACAGCCAGCCTTGTTTACGCATCGCCAGAATAAGTTCCATGACATAAGTACTGCGTTCGCCTTGGACGACCTTTTCCTTAATGTTCAAGACAAATGTTCCCGTTGGCTTAAGAACTCTCAATAGTTGCTCTGAGATTGGAAGAAACCATGCAACATATTTATCATGGGGAATGCCACCGTAAGTGCTAACGCGTTGGTCAGCATACGGAGGGGACGTTACAATTAGATCAATGCAACTGTTAGGAAGTTTTTTCAACTCCTTTTCACAATCGCCAAGATATAATGCTGGATTGTATTCCATGGTTTTCCTCCCTTTTTGAGAATGCTGAGACTTTGTATTGTGCGAAGCTGTCAAGTTCATAGGCGTTTGTGAGAGTATTCGAGCTGATGTCCACGCGTCTCCCGGAGAAATAATAAATCTAAGTCAGGCGGAGGCAGTTGTTTGTACTTCGAATTATACGCAACCGCCGCGCCAATGTCAACGGCATGGGCGCGCAAGTCGAAGATGTTTGGCTCCGATGCGTGCGTGTTGCCTGTCGTGGAGTATTTCGTTAACTTCCCAAGCAGAGGTCTGAAAAATAATCACTTCCGGTGGGAAATGGTTGCACAAACAAGATCCCACATCGACCGAACATTCGTGGAGGAGTTCATGTCAAATGTACTACTGGGTCTTTGTGTCCTTTCCGTCGTATTGAGCGATGCGCCAGTACTACTCCGCCAACAATTTTCTTGCCAGTGGAAAGCTCGCAGACCACTCCATTTTTTAGAAATGGTGTTCCGATTGGCGCTTTGAGATCAGATAGTTCCATTATGATGTTATCCCTTGAGCCGACGGAGATTGCTAGTAACGGATATATGAGACTCTGGTTCCTTTACAAGAACAACTCGAATTCCCCATTTCTTCTCGAACCGCTCAAAGCTACGGTCCTTAGAATGAAAAGGGATGAGAGTAATTTCGATGATATTTTGCCTGATTCCCCGACAAAGATACTGGCGCATATCAAGAATGAAGAGGCCACAAGCATGATATTTCAAGCCATTGGTGGTACTCTGGAGGCTCTTTCCGCTCAGCCGACGACAATTAAGAACTCAAAAGGCGAAGAATGGAAAGTAAATGACAAATCAGAAAAAGTCGCAGCTATTTCGAACAAGACATCCGCCTCAATCGCGCGCACTGCCCTATTGTATGATATCTTTAAAAGAAGTGTGAACTCGGGAATTCTGAGGCGCAACACAATATTCCCTGAGGAAAGTGTAAACGGATACATCTATTTCCCATTGCCGAGCACTGGAGGATATCGTCGTGAGAAACGTATTGTCGATCCAGCAACTTGCAAATACACTCTCTATATCTCTACACAGTTTGGCCCAAAGGAAGTTGATTTTACTCCCGCTGAGGGAGAATGACAATCATCCGGAGCTCAGCATGAATATCAGGCGTGCGACGGCGTGGGAGGTTCATCCGGTGGTGGGGATTGAGATCGTAGGAAGACCAAAGTAAAAATACCTTTTGTGATCATATGACTCGTACAAAGAGCAATAGCGGAACGGCAACCAAACAAAAGCTGAGAACCGCACGATCCTCCTACAGTAATTTTAAGAAGGAGTATGAGTTCTCTCGACATCTTTCAAAAGAACAGATAAAAGTTATTGATGATCATGTTACGAATCACATGGATAAAGCTGTTTGGGAGCGCGATACCTCCGCTTATGTCAGAGGCGATAAGGCGATTGAAATGTGTATTTTTGATACGATGGATAAGTTGTTGGCTCTATATAGTGTCCAGCCCAGCACCTATGTTCGAATCTTGTTCAACCTCTGTTATGCAAAATCGCAGGAGGGGTTCATGAATAATGCCATAATGGAATATGAGCGCGGCGTACGAGCCATCCGGAAGGTAATTCCGGCGTACATTGCTGTGAAAGAAAACCTTCAAATTGGATTGAAGCTAGACCCAAAAATGACGGAGTACCAATCTAGCCTTAAACCACGCGAGTATCTCATGCTTTGCAGCTACGTTGATCGCATTCTGAATCGAATTGTGGAATTATGGGGCCCACCACAGAGCAAGAAGTATCGGTATCCGATAAAATATTACATCCCGGAAATCGACCATGAGCTGGAAGTCAGCATGTCGCAATTAGATACTCTCATACTCCATTCTATACTGGATTATGTCTTTTCTACCATGAAGCAAAAAGATGGTCGATTGAAAAATGAAGCGTTAACGCTCATCGGACATCTTCTAGTCTTTTGGGGGTTTGAAAAGCGCGACTCATATTATGATGTGGGCATTCGGATGCGAGATCAATGGAATGTTTATCGAAGGCGTATGCGGATAGTACGGGCGAAGGCTGACAAACTCGATAAACTGTTTATCCTAACTGATGTGCCGCTTGCTGTTCCATCAGACTCGATAAGTTTCGACCCCAAGAATAACAGATTCATCGTGCCAATCTCCAAGATTCTCCCGAGCGTCAGAGTCACACTAAGAAAACCCTAGTTCTTGTTTTGCCTCAGGTTTTCACAAGCCTGAAAACTTGAGGTCTATTCTCCTCCCCGATTTTCTTACAAATCCCAGTTCTACCTTCTCTATCTTTAACCAGAACAAGGCGCGCTATCTACTAAAGATAAGCGTCACATCATTTTCCAATACGTGTTCGGTTAACGATAATCAATGCGAAAGGAGGAACAGATGCGAACGACCGTCCTGGAAGGTGTGAATAGATTAATAGATCATAGGAGTGGCGCGGGTATATCGAGGAATCCCGCTCGTGGGCCACCATCCCCAACGGATACTGAGGCGGTTCGCGCCTCCCGACAAAAAGCGTGATTTCAATTAACGAGTTATTCTAAATCCTAATAAGGGTAATATATGCAGATGACAAGAAAAGCAACAATCACGATTGAGACGGATCTCGATAAGGATCTGGAGACGTTTCAATCAACAGAGGCCAAACACGATCTTGAGCTGATTACGATCGCCGTCACAGATAGCCGCACGGAGATAGAGGAGCGGGAGCTCAAAGACGGCGTTATCATGATTACGATCTCGGACGAGGCCGTAGCAAACGACGTTGTGAAAAGTCTGAGGGATTCAGATTTCATGGCGCAGATCGTTGACCGTAAAGCATGGCTCCGTGAGCAGAAAAAGAAAAGAAAGGAGGACAAGGCAAAGGAAAAAGCATAGCGTTCAAACCGATGCCGGCTCCGGTGGTGCACCACTTGGACCGGTAATTTTATCTAGGACGATAACATGAGCAAGAAAACAACCAACAAAACAACAATCCCCGATCTTGAAGTTCTATCCGTCCGAGAACTAGCTGCATACCTCGGTACTTCAGTATGGTTCATCCGGCGCCTCGTAACGATCCGAAAGATCCCTTACACGAAGATTGGCGGAAGGGTTCTGTTCTATATGCCCGCCATGAGGGAATGGCTCCGGGACAATACCACATGGCCGGGGAAGCATACTTCGGATTGGCATAGGAAAAGGTATGACCCCTCCGGAGAACTAATTAAGTTGATGAACCGCGGCGACGATAATTTCGCTTGATAAAAGTTAGAGGAACGAACAGGCGGCTGTACCGGCATGCAGAGAAACATCGACTCGAAACTGAAACTAAGAATTGAAGTACACGACTCCGAGGAAGCGCTTACCCCCGAAGAACTCCGGGGACTTGCGCATTTAATTGCTCGATGGATTATCGCCGAGGACCAGCGCGAGACCAGTATTCCCGCAGATCCCAATTCTTACGAGAATTAATTATATTGTGGGGAGTTACTATTCTGAATTCTCCCAACAACCTGAACCTATGGAACTGATTAAGAAAGCCGCAGAATACATACGCTGTTCGACGGAGCAACAGGAAGATTCTCCCGAACAACAGCAACGCGAAACTAGAACATACGCCGCCGCCCACGGCTATGAAATCATTTCAAGCTATATTGATTTTGGTAAGTCGGGGACGACGTTTACCCAGAGGCCGGAATTTATGCGAATGCTTAGCGAGGTCGAATCCGGCAAAGCACAGTTTGCAGCCGTCATTTGTTACGATGAATCACGCTGGGGACGTGCGATAGACTCCGAGGAGAATACGTATTGGAGAGTACACTTTCGGAGGTTGGGAGTAAAGGTCTTGCTTGTAAAGACTTCCATTGACCCCGACCATGAATATGCGCCGATGCTCAACGCGTTCGCCGGTATCCAGGCATCTCAGTATAGCAAGGATTTGTCTGGACTTACCATTCGTGGCGCGTTCAACAATGGGATATACTCAAACGGTGGTACGGCTCCGTATGGGTATTTACGCATCGCGGTGAATACGAAAACCGGCGTCGAGCGGGAGTTAGCTCATGGAGAATGGTCTGTGGCAGGACAGGAAAAGGTTAAGTGGCGAATTGGCGCTACCGACGAGGTTGAAACTGTCCGATTTATTTTCTCGGAGCGTGCCCACGGTAAATCGTACATTCATATAGCGAAGGATTTGAATGACCGGAGTATCAGTTGCCCCAAACGTGGAAGATGGCGGAACCGCGATCAAAGGTGGGCCACTGTAAGCGTAAAAACTATCATCAATAATCCCACATATTACGGTGCCAGGGTCTACAATAGGAATTCAATGAGCAAGATCCGAGCACGGCTGGCGGGACGCGACGCAAAAACGGGCGTCAATTATCCGCACTGGCTGAATGATAAAAAGGATTGGGTCATTGTCGAGAATGCTCACGAAGCCCTCATTAGTAAAGAATTATGGGACAAGGCAAACTCCTGGAGCAGGCTCACTGTGCAAAAGTCCTCAGTGAATCAGTATACATTCCGGAGTCATTATCTGCTCACGGGACTTATCCGTTGTCCTTTGTGCGGATTTAATTATCAAGGCTGGTCTGGATCTGCAGACGGAAAACGTTACTACAAGTATATCGACGGCGGCTGGCAGAACAAACGAGTCTGCTCTTATCACGGGGTGCAGAAGGAGGAGTTGGAAGAGTCTACAATGGCAGCAATCGCGAAAAGGATGAATAATCCCTTAGTAATTGAGACGATCGAGGAAGAACTCAAAAACTTTTATGATCAGGGACCGAATAGAATTAAGTCCGAAATCGAAGACATTACTACAAAACTGTTGGAAGTCGAGTCGAGGTTGAAGAAGTGGATTGAATCTTTTGAGGGAAGTGGTTCGGCTCGACCGTCTAATGTGATTATCGAGCGTCTTCGGGAACTGGAAATACAGCGCACACACCTTAAGGAGCGGCTCCTAGCCCTGAGAAGGGAAAATGCTCGCATCGATATTGGAAGCACGACGCAGAAGGTACGGAACTATATGATGAGCTTTATAGATCGAATGCAACGTGCACCGGTGGAAGAAAAGAAACTCCTGATCCGGAGGGCTGTTTCCGCTATCATAGTAGACAGACATGAGAAAGTGGCACATTTGTACCTCTGGAAAATACCGGCCGTGACAGAAGAACTCATCGATTTGTACAGAAATAAAAAGGCACCCACAGAAAAACCTGTGAGTGCCGAGCGTAGCGGGGGAAGGACTTGAACCTTCAGCCTTTGGGTTATGAGCCCAACGAGCTACCAATTGCTCCACCCCGCGGTGTTGTGGGTATAATATACAAAAAATCCTCGCTGAAATCAACCTGACCGGGACAGAGATCCTTCGCTTCGCTCAGGATGACATCTAGTTCAGCCATCCCTGCTCGCGATACCATTGAACGGTGTTGCGGACACCCTCCTCGAGTGAGAAGGATTCACGGAATCCCAAATCTTTCTTTGCCTTGGAAGTGTCCGCAGTCCAGGCATCCTGCACAATATCCTTCGCCTTTTCCCAGTTCAGGAGGACGGCTTTTCCACTCACCATTGAAAACAGCTCGGAAACCGCGGCAATTGTGTAGACGAGGGATACCGGGATGTGCAGCCGAAGCCCCTTTTTCTGCATAACGCGGGCAGTTACTTCCCCAATTTCCTTCCATTTATAAAATCGTTCACTCGAGATAAAGTATGTCTGGCGGAGGGCTTCCGGGCGTTCTCCGGCGAGAATGATACCTTTCACCAGGTCTGCCACATGAATCAGGCTCACTGTTTTGTCATTGAAGCCGATCATCGGCTGGAGGCCCTTGTTCATGGTATTAAAGAATTCGAATACGTCCTTGTCACGCGGGCCATACACGGCGGGGGGACGGGCGATGGTTATCGGGATGGAATCGGCCACATTCAAGCATTCCTTCTCCGCCTCCATCTTGCTTTCACCGTAGGCCGTGATGGGGTGGAAGGGAGTGGTTTCGTCAAGGGGGGAGACACTGGTTGCCGGGCCCACTCCTGCCATCGAGCTGACGAGGATGAATCGTTTCAGATTGGGCTTCATTTCGCGGACCGCATCGAGGAGGTTTTTGGTCCCGAGATGGTTCCCACGAAAATATCCTTCCCTCGTTCTTGATTTTGTCGTGCCGGCGACGTGGTAGATATAGTCAACTCCGGCTACTGATTGCCTGAGAGCCGCCTCGTCGAAAAGGTCGCCGTATATGTATTCGATTGGGAGGTGTTTGATCCAGACGAGATTGGATGTCTTGCGTACAAGGCAGCGTAACTTATACCCCTTCTTATGAAGTTCTTCGGCAAGATGAGAGCCGATGAAGCCGGTGGCCCCGGTGATGAGGACGAGCATGGAGATCCTTCGCTTCGCTCAGGATGACAGAAAAGGTGTCAGGATGACAGCTTGGGCTACAGCTGGATTGACTTTAAGAAGCCAATGGAGTATATTGAAAAAAAATTAGACAATCAATGAGCGTAATTCGAACTTTGAGCACGGAAACTACGAAAGAGTCGACGAAAGAGCCTTCAAAGACCGCGCAGCCGGTTGCGAACGATGGAAAAGGAACGGCTGGGGCGAAGAAACCGGTTGATCTGTTTCAAAAGTGTCGTGATTTCACCCGCGCAGACGAAGTAAAAGCCGCCGGGTTCTATCCTTATTTCCGTGCGATCGAAGAGAACGAGGGACCGGTCGTCAGAATCGAGGGCCGCAAGGTCATCATGGCGGGCTCGAACAACTACCTCGGCCTCACCGCTCATCCGAAAGTCAAGGAAGCCGCCATCAAGGCGGTCGAGAAGTACGGGACGGGTTGCTCGGGATCGCGTTACCTGACCGGAACACTCGATCTGCACAACGAACTTGAGGCCCGGCTTGCTAAATTCATGGGAACCGAGGCCTGCCTCCTCTTTAGCACCGGCTACCAGACCGCTCAAGGCATTATCCCCTCCCTTGTTCAGCGCGGAGAGTATGTCCTCATCGACAAGGACGACCATGCATGCATCGTTGCTGGCGTCATGATGGCGAAGGGGATGTTCGCTGAGGTTGTCCGCTATAAGCACAACGACATGGCGGATCTGGAGCGCGTGATCTCGCGCCTACCTGCCGAGGCGGCAAAACTGGTGGTCACAGACGGTGTTTTTAGCACAACGGGCGAGATTGTCGATCTTCCGCACCTCGTAAGTATCTGCAAGAAACACAATGCCCGGACCCTCGTTGACGACGCGCATGCGGTAGGCGTGATCGGAAAGGGTGGAAGAGGAACCCCCAGCCATTTCGGGCTGACCGATCAGGTTGACATGGTGATGGGGACATTCAGCAAGACATTCGCATCTCTCGGTGGGTTCGTCGTCGGTGAAGAGCGGACGATCAATTTCCTGAAACACCAGTCCCCGGCGCTCATCTTCAGCGCGAGCCCGACGCCCGCATCGGTCGCCGCGGCACTTGCAGCGCTGGATATACTCGAGAAAGAGCCGGAAAGGATTGACAGCCTCCTCCGGAACGCTAACAAGATGCGAAGCAGCTTCAAGAAACTGGGCTTCCAGGTCATTGACGGGCAAACTGCCATCGTCCCCGTGATCGTGGGAGATGACATGATTGCCTTCAAATTCTGGCGCGACCTCTTCGATGCCGGGGTGTTTGTCAACGCGTTTATCAGTCCGGGCGTCCCCCAGGGGATGCAGATGATGCGCACGAGCTATATGGCTAGCCACGAGGATAAGCATCTCGACAAAATCCTGGATCTGTTCGAGGTCGAAGGGAAAAAGCTCGGCCTAATCACTTGAGCCGCCCACCGCACGCCGCACACCATCTGCTGTCCGGCCGGATCCCTCCTACCGGCTTGTTCATCCTTCGTTTCATGAATCAAGAGAATCAAGATCCTGACCAAAAGCATGTCAGGATGACGAGTTTAAGGGGGCAGGATGACGGGCTGGGGAGGTGATGATTTTTTTGCTGCGGCGCAGAGCGCCGCGGTATGCGTTCCCACGCAGAGCGTGGGAACGAGAGAAGATCCTGACCAAGAGCATGTCAGGATGACGAGGTCGAGATCCTTCGCTTCGCTCAGGATGACAATATGAACCCGGTTGTGATCCGGAATGTGAGTAGTTCCGGGGATGTGAAGCGATTCATTAAATTCCAGTGGGAGATCTACAAGGGCAACCCATACTGGGTGCCGCCGTTATTGATGGACCGCCGGAAACTGATGGACAAGAAGAAGAATCCGTTCTACGCGCACGCGGATGCGGAATTCTTCATGGCATACCGGGACGGGGAGATAGTGGGCAGGATCGGCGCGATCATGAATCACAATCACAACAAGGAGCATTCCGACAAAGTTGGCTTCTTTGGGTTCTTCGAATGCATAGACGATCAGGATGTTGCCAACACTCTTCTCGGCACAGCAAAAAATTGGCTCTTGCAGCGTGGCGCAGATGCGATGCGCGGACCGGCAAGCCCGTCGGTCAACGATGAGTATGGTCTCCTGATCGATGGATTCGATAAGCCGCCTGTCGTGTTGATGCCCTATAACCCGCCATACTATGCAACCCTCCTTGAGAAGGCGGGATTGAAAAAAGTGAAGGACCTGCACGCCTGGCATGTCCACAAGGACAAAGTCTTCAGCGAAAAACTTGAACGGGTTTCGGCGATGGTGAAAAGCCGTCACGGGATATCGTTCCGTCCCCTCGACATGAAGAACTTCAACCGCGAAGTGGAGCTTATCCACGCGCTCTATAATAGAGCATGGCAGTACAACTGGGGCGCCGTCCCGATGACAGACGCTGAATTTGACGCGCTCGCGAAAGATTTGAAACCTGTCGTGGTTCCGGGGCTCGTCATAATTGCAGAACACAAGGGAGAGCCGATCGGGTTCTCGCTCTCGCTGCCCGACCTGAACATCGCATTCAAGCACAACCGGAAGGGTTACCTCCTGCCGGGCCTCTACTGTCTCCTCCGGTATAAGAAAGCCATCAAGGCCACACGTATCATCACCCTGGGCGTGGTCAAGGAACATCAGATGACCGGCGCCGGGGGTGTGCTATTCTATGAGACTGGAAAGCGCAGTGTCGAACTCGGGTATCCTGAGGGCGAGGCGGGATGGATCTTGGAAGATAACGTGATGATGAACCGTGGGGCGGAGCTTATGCAGGCCGATCGCGTCAAGTCCTATCGCATCTATGAAACTCCACTAGCTTAGGAAGGCCATATCCATGCCGGTCAAACCTGTCGCAAAAATATGGATGAACGGAAAGCTTGTCAACTGGGCGGACGCAAAGATTCATGTCCTCTCCCACGTCATCCACTATGGGTCGAGCTGGTTCGAAGGAATTCGCTGCTACGAGACCAAAAAGGGGTCGGCGATCTTCCGGCTCGACAAGCACATGGAACGGCTTTATGATTCCACAAAGATCTATCATGCAGAAATACCGTACACGCGGGACGAGCTTGAGGCCGCGGTGATCAATACGATCCGTGTCAACAAGATGAAATCGTGCTACATACGGCCGATCGTCTACCGCGGCTATGGGGATGTCGGAGTGAATCCGCTCAGTAACCCGGTCGATGTGGCGATCGCGGTATGGGACTGGGGAACGTACCTGGGGGCCGACGCGCTGACGAAGGGGATCGATGTGATGGTGTCGTCCTGGACTCGTCCGGCACCGAACACACTCCCCACGATTGCAAAAGCGGGCGGTAATTATCTGAATGCCCAGCTAATCAAGATTGAAGCGCTTTCATCGGGCTTTGTCGAGGGAATTGCCCTCGACGTTTCGGGGCATGTGAGCGAGGGAAGCGGAGAAAACATCTTCATGGTCAAAAACGGCGATGTCTATACTCCCCCCTTCACTTCCAGCATCCTTCCGGGTGTTACAAGGTCATCGGTGATGACATTACTCAGGGAAGCGGAATACCGCGTCGTCGAAGCGCCTGTTTCCCGCGAGATGCTGACGATCGCCGACGAGCTATTCTTTACGGGAACCGCCGCCGAGATTACGCCGATAAGGAGCGTGAACCGTCTCCATGTCGGCGACGGAAAAGTCGGACCGATCACCAAGGAGGTCCAGACCGCGTTTTTCGATGTGGTTCGGAACGGCAAAGACAATCATAACTGGCTGAAGTTCATCTTCAACGATTGAGCGAGATCTTATCATGAAACTGAAACCCTCGAAGAAGGGTCCACTGGAGGACGAGAAAAAGCGGGCCTACACGCCACTGCCGGTTTCCCTGAAAAGGATTCTTGTGCCGATCGATTTTTCCGAGCACTCGAAAGACGCGCTCACCTATGCGAACACACTCGCGGAACAATTCCGTTCCGAGCTGATCCTTGTCTATGTCGTCGAACCGATCGTGTATCCCTCCGATCTCGGATTCGGGCAGGTGGCGATGCCGAACCTCGAACCTGAATTCACCGCCAGAGGAAAGGCCGGATTGGCTCAGTTGATCAAGGAGCATGTGATGGCCGGGCTCACGGCGCGAGCCATTGTCCAAACGGGGAGAGCTTTCCTTGAGATTCTCAATACGGCAAAGGAAGAACACGTCGACTTGATCGTCATCGCCACACACGGTCATGCGGGCGTCGAGCACCTGATCTTCGGCAGCACCGCTGAGAAGGTGGTGAAGAGGGCGCGCTGCCCTGTCCTGATGGTAAGACCGGGAGGATATTTCAGCCCGGAGTGATCCCCGCGATTGTGTCGTTGAACGCGCGTCCCAAACAGAGCTAAGCCCCACCGGATCCGGCGTCAACTCCGGGCGCCAACCCTCACACCCTCAGAATACCCCCAAACCACGTGCTACCGGCATTTCGAGGTGGGGGTTTTCCGTATTGACTCTCGGCTCCTTTTTGCTAACTTATCTATAGACGCCGCCCGTATCGAGCGCCGGCCTTATCTCTTCTGTTTTGACAACCCGATCCGATTCATGAAAGAGGACGCCTATGCGACGAATACCCACAACGCTTTTTCGGATTAGCCCCATTGTTCTTGCGCTCGTTCTCCTCGCCGGTCAACCGGGGAGCGCCATCGCGGGGGTGATCCCGCACGATTCAACTGCCTTTCACTTTCCGCTCGTTCTAGCGGAAAACGGTTTATGGTCATACGCAGTGAACGTCGGCGTTGCGCCAAGCGCGACAGCAGGAATAGACCCCACGCTCGGTGAAACCGAGTACCCCCCACTCCCTGTCGGCGGGGGATTAATGTTGTTGTCGACCAAGTCCGGAAACGTGATCCTGGACCTCAGGCAGTATGTCAGCACGGCGCAGATCGACACTTACAGAGTTTTAATCGCTCTTGACGGAACCGATGCCTCTCTTTTTCCGATGGTCTTTTCCTGGCCAAATCTCAGCTCGTATTATGGGGGCTCCGTCCACCTCAAGGCGGATGCCAACGGCTCGGCCTTTGACATCGACATGAAGGCGCAGACGTCTTACACCTTGGCCAGCTACCCCTTCACTCCCCCTCTGGCATCCTTTTCGGTCTACATCATCGCTGGCGGGCCGTTGCATGGTCCGACGCTTCCCGTAGTATCGACTTATGCGGAGGCGAATGGCGGCCTACAGGCGATCGTGCATGCGCCCGCGGGTGCGGTGGCGTCACCAAGAACCGGGTTTGCCGTTACGCCGGGAACGACCAGCGCGTGGTTCGAGTACGGACCGACCACCGGTTACGGAAGTTCAACCGCGCCTCATTCGATTTCCAGCGGAATCAGCGCCACTATTTTTGACTCGTTTGATCCGAGCTCTCTTCCCGCGAACTCACGACTCCATTTCCGAGGGGTAGCTCAGAACAGTCTTGGCACTTTTTACGGCGGCGACCGGATCTTCTCGAACGGAACCCCCGCCCCCGAGCTATCCGCAGACACTACAAAGTATAGGACCGCAACATACCGGGACTGGGCTGATGCGAAGGATCAGAAAGGTAAGCGCCTGGCGGTGAAGGGAAAGCCGAGTAAGGTCGATTTCGTGTTCAACGTTCGGGCGGCGGTGATCCCCCTTACGAACAGCGCCGACACCATGCTCAACCTGAAATTCAACGTGCCGATCGAAACACTGATCGTTACGGGCGGGAAGATAGTGCAGTTCCCGATCTGCTACCACATGACGTGGAATGATTCAAAGCACCAGACCGCAAACTTCAACTTCGGTTGTCAGGCGGGGCTTCTGCCGGGGGATACGATTCAGTTTTCAGGCCGGGGCTTGAAGGGGAAGCCTGTCGCGGTCGCGTACAAATGGGTTCGCCCGGATAAGTCGGTGATCTTCTCCGGATCGTTGCCGAACGCGCACGCGCCGGCCGGCGACACGATGAAAACAAATATCCTGCGCTACCCGATGCCGAATCTCCAAAACGTCGGCCTCGACATCTACGGCGGCACCATGCAAACGGCGGTTGACATTACCGTCGGTACGAACGCCGACCTCAAAGGCGCGCATACCGTCTACCATCCGAAATTCAAGGATGTCGTCAAATCTCTGGTGAAGGGAGTAAAGGGAGGAGACCTGTACCATATCGCCCCGCCGCATCCGCTCAACACGTTCGATAAGAAGGGGGATCCGATCACCAAGAAGCAAAAGAGCCTCCCGCCGGACAAGCACAACAACAGTCTCTTTGGGGCACAACTGGCGCTCAAGCTCAATATTGCGGCGAGCGATTCGGGGGACTTCCCGCAGGGGCTTGGAGATTTGATCTATGATAACAGTTCGGTGAAGCTGGTGACCGGCCCGTTTGACGGACTGACGATTCGCGCGATCGCAGATTCCGTGGACAAGTATCTTGGAGACAACGGAGCGGTAGCCGGGACGGAGGATTCGACTGAGTTCTATAAAGTCGATTCGCTTATCAATGCGGCGTTTGCGGGGCCACTCGACACGATCAGTTGGAGTAACCGGAAGGTTGTCACCACCGGTGTAAGGCCGCTGAGCGATGTCCCCTATCTCCATACACCGCCGGTGAACACGCCGAGGGTCATAGTCGGTCATGGGCCCTCGACGACGTATATTCGCGTGCCGGAGGCGTTTCAACTGAGGCAGAATTACCCGAATCCTTTCAACCCACAAACGACCATAGAGTTTTCGTTACCTGAGCCGTCGATCGTCACGCTAAAGATTTACAATGTGCTCGGGCAGGAGGTGGCAAAGCTTCTGAACGGGGAGACGATGGATAACGGATCACAGGAGGTCGAGTTTAACGCGGCGAGTCTGCCTTCGGGGGTTTATTTCTACCGGCTGGAGGCGCAGAGCATCCTGGATGAGGAGACCGGTACGCTGGGAGAGATGCGGACGAGCGTGAAGAAGATGATGTTGCTGAGGTAGGAAGAGCGAAGAATAAAGACCCTGACCAGGAGCATGTCAGGATGACGAGTTTTGGGGGGCAGGAGGACGATTGAGGGTGGATGAAGGAGGGGAGATCCTTCGCTACGCTCAGGATGAAGATCCTGACCAGGAGCATGTCAGGATGACGAGTTGGTGAGAAGGATGACGATTACACCTTGTCTACCTTGATCACGTTGGTGGGATGGCCTTCGAAGAGCGGGATTCCAGCGAGCATTACAATCATTTCCCCACGCACGACGTAGCCTTCTGCGACAAGCTGCGCCTGAATCTTTTTGAATGTCGCATCGGTGTCCTTCTTCAGGTTTTCCACGATCAACCCCCGGATCCCCCACACAAGATTGAGACGGCGCATGATCTTCTCCCGGTCCGTGACGGCGATGATATGTGATGAGGGCCTGAACTTCGCGACGTGACCAGCCGTCGCGCCCGAGTGCGTCAACGCGACGATCGTCGATGCTTTGAGCTGATCGGCGAGAATGCACGCCGACCGGCAGAGGGGGTCATACTCATGCATCGACGGGATCCATTCCGGATCAAACCCCTTATGATCGACGGATTGGTCCTCCGTCTTCCGGATGATCCTGTCCATCACCTCGACCGCCTGAATCGGATATTTGCCCACTGACGTTTCCCCGCTGAGCATGACAGCATCCGCTCCGTCGAGGACAGCGTTTGCCACGTCGCTCGCCTCGGCGCGCGTCGGCGTGGGGCTCTTGATCATCGACTCGAGCATCTGCGTCGCGATGATCACCGGCTTCCCCAGTTCGTTGCATTTCCGGACGATCATCTTCTGCAGGAGCGGCACATCCTCCGCAGGGAGTTCGACTCCGAGGTCCCCGCGGGCAACCATCACCGCATCGGTTTCCTTCAGAATGTTGTCCATGTTCTGGATCGCCTCCGCCTTCTCGATCTTGGCGATGATTGGGATTTTCCTCCCCTTCGGCCCGTTCTCTATGATGAAATCCCTCAACTCTGCGATATCGTGGGCACGCCGCACGAACGAGAGCGCCACATAATCGAAATCATGCTTGAATCCGAACGCCAGATCCTCTTTATCCTTCTCGGTCATCGATGGGACTGAGACTGCAATTCCCGGGAGATTAATTCCTTTGTGCGCCGTCAGCACTCCTCCCGTAATAACCCGGAGGAGTACCTCGTGCGCACCGGAACTGAGGACTTTTAGTTCAAGCTTCCCGTCGTCCAGAAGGATCCGGTCCCCCTTCCTGACGTCTTTCGCAAGATGATGGTACGTCGTTGAGAGGGTTTCCGCATCGCCGGCAAGAGGACGGGTCGTGATGGTCAAAGTACTTCCCGTTTTCAGCTCGACCGACGCCGTTTTCAATTCACCGATGCGGATCTTCGGGCCCTGCAGGTCCTGAATAATGCAGACCGGCTCCCTTGCCGCTTTCGCCGCCGCGCGAATGAGCCGGAGAGTCCGGACATGTTCCGAATACGTCCCGTGCGAAAAGTTTAGCCTCGCGACGTCCATCCCCGCCTTGATCAACCCGCCGATCGTCTGGGGAGTGTTGGATGCGGGCCCGAGGGTACAGACGATCTTCGTCTTCCCGAACAACCTCTTGTGCATCATGCGGATTCCTGGGGGCATTGTTGGAGAAGCTGCGGGAGGATATCACCGGAACGCCCGAGAATCACCTCGTCCGCGATCGGACTGAGATCGGTCCGTTCCAGGTTGATTTCCACGACGTACGCGCCCGCCAGCTTTGCAATCCCGGGGAGCGATGCCGCCGGAAAGACGACTGCGGATGTTCCAATCGAGAGAAAGAGCTCCGCGCGTTCGGCCGCCTCGACACTCTTATCCCACTGATCGGCGGGCAACATCTCTCCGAACCAGACGACATCCGGCCGCACAAGCCCTCCGCAGGAGCCGCATCGAGGCACCGCCGGTTCGCTCATGATCCGTTCGTCAGGGAACAGCTTCCCGCAACTGACGCAGTAATTTCGCTCGATATTTCCGTGAAGCTCGTACACCTGCTTGCTTCCAGCCCGCTGGTGGAGGTTGTCGATATTCTGCGTGATGACGGAAAACTTCCGGAACCGTTGCTCCATATCCGCAAGGGCCACATGCCCGGGATTCGGCTGCACCGAGGCGATGATCTTCTTGCGCGCTTTGTACCACTCCCAGACAAGCTCGGAGTTCTTCATGAAGGCATCGAAATTCGCAAGCTCTTCCGGCTTGAATTTCTTCCAGATTCCTTCGTCTCCCCGGAAGGTCGGGACTCCGCTTTCGGCGGAAATTCCCGCGCCGGTGAAGACAGCGACTGAGTCGGCAGATTGGAGTTTGTTTATAAGTTTTGGGGAAATCATAAAGAAGATCCTTCGCTGCGCTCAGGATGACAATGAGCAATCATTGAGGTTTCAACGTCAGGTGGTCCCAGGGCGATTTCTGAATCTCCTTCCAGTTCATCGTCACGCGGTAGTATCCGCCGGTTAGCCAGAGCGGCGACTGATCGTTATAGTGTGTAAGGAGCGGCTGTCCGGACTCACCGGATGTGATCACCATGTCCGCATCGAGCGGTTCCGCCATGTCGATCACCTGCCGGAGAGTCGGACCTACGGCCACCGCATACGGCGTCGCGAGCCGAAACTCTGTCTTCCCCACGGTCGTCGCCCCTCCTCCGATCGGAAAAGGACCGATATTGAATATTCGATCGAGCGGCTTGACCGATCCGATGGGATGCGAGAACGTCACGGTATGCAGTACCCCCCATCTCCAGGTTTTCATTTCATTGCCGAGTGAATGCCGCAATTCATCGAGCGCGTCGGCGAGGCTCTTCCGTACTATCTCATTCTTCGTCTCGTGCTCCGGCGTACGGACATCATCGAACCACGAGGAGCTGTCCCGCGCGAGGAGCTGGCTCGTAACACGATACGGAATTGCGTCAAAAAACACAAAGTCGCGGAACAGACCCGGCCCCATTTCATCTTCGTACGTGTTATGAATCAGGTGAACGAAGAATGAATTGAATATGGCGGTGACGACATCCGACTGGGCGAACTTGTAATCCCAGTTCCTCAGGTATGCCAGCGCGCTCGCGACATCGGGATCTTCGACCTTCACGCTGTCATACGCATGGAGGATGTGTCCGGTGAGGTCCCTCGCATAGAGAGAAACCTCGTCATGCTGGAACTGTTTAAAATCTTCTGGGGTGAACTTGTCCGCCGAGCCGAGGAGCTGCAGGATCCGCTGGATCCTCGAAGGAGGCTCCCAGAGAGTCGAGATGTAATGCGGGAACGATTTATCGGCGATTTTCTGATTGGCGCACGCGATCATCCCCTCGGGTGGATTGAACGTCCGGGGAAGATCATCGAACGGCACATATCCTTTCCATTCGGCATCCCCCGTCCAGCCGGGGAGGGGCAGCATCGCATTCTGATTACCCCTGATAGGGATATGTCCGGTCGTCCAGTACCCGATGTTTCCCTCCACGTCCGCGTAGACAACAGACTGCCCGGGGACGGCAATTTCGCGCAACCCTCGCTCGAATTCTGTCCGGTTCGAAGCGCGATCCATCAAATAGAACCCGTACATCTCATCGCTCACCTCGAGGCCCGTCCATCGCATCGCCAGAGGTGCGCGGTGATAGAGCGTGTCCTGATCATTGTGTTTATGCATCGGATGGACATCGTTCACGATCGGCCCATGCCGGCTCGAGCGCACTTTGATGGTCATACTATCCGAGCTTCCGATCCGAATCGTCTCATCGCGCTGGTCGAACGGGATCGACGATTTCTCAAAGAAATACGCCTCGCCGTGTTTTGTGGTGTCAAGGCGCTCGACATAGAAGTCGGCGTCATCGATCATCGCGTTTGTCAACCCCCAGGAGATGTGATCGTTATGCCCGATCACGACCACCGGCGCTCCGGGAAGCGAAACAC
Source organism: Bacteroidota bacterium (assembly GCA_036522515.1). NCBI lineage: Bacteria > Pseudomonadati > Bacteroidota > Bacteroidota bacterium. The sequence goes on along the minus strand of DATDFQ010000064.1, from coordinate 14,553 downwards.
CCGACACGTTCCATCCCGGGGCGGAGAGGTGGAGCTCATACCAGCGGGAGGGGGCCGGCATGGCAAGGTGCGGATCGTTGGCCAGGAGCGGTTTGCCGCTCACCGACTTCGATCCATTGACGACCCAGCCGTTGCTTCCGCCTCCCAGCGGGCCCAGGCCGAAGTATTCCCGGTAGGATCTGCCGATTGCCATGAAATCCTGGAAATCCTGAACGTCTCTTAGGGAAATCGCTGTCGACAAGGAAGGCGTTTCGAGGCGGTGTTCCGCCGCGACTCCTTTTTTGCCGGAACCGTGAACGGTCGTCGGAATACTATCGGGATACGTCGGGATGATCTGATCAAGTTTATCCTGAGGGACCTTCGCGGCAATCTCTCCGTATGTCAGGTCAGTCCACCAGGCAAGATTGAGATCCCATGCGATCAGTCTACCGATCAGAAGGCTGTGCCGGACATCCCAATGCTCCGGCCGGTAACGGAGCATGTCGAACTCGATCGGGAATTTTCCGGCGTGCGTGTCAATGAATGCGTTGACTCCGTCGGCATACGCCTGGAGCATTCCCCACGCATCCGGGTGGAGCTTTTCCATCAGTTTATCGGAAACTCCTGCAAGGTTGAGCGTTCTGAACAGCTCGTCATACTCCAGTGTCTTGGGGCCAAAGATCTCAGAAAGCCGCCCTTCCCCCGCGCGCCTCATCAGGTCCATCTGCCAGAGCCGGTCCTGTGCGTGGACGTATCCGACCGTAAACATCAGGTCGTGGTCATCCTGCGCCTTGATATGCGGAATTCCATAGTCGTCGCGATAGACGTCCGCGGCGGAGTGAAGCCCTGGAACGTTGATGTTTCCATCGGTCTGGGGAAATGACTTGACGACGAGGTGGCGGAGAAAGAAGACAGCGGCGATCAGCGTGATCAGCACGACCGCTCCGATGCCGGCGGCGATTTTTGCTGCCTGGCTCAACTGACGATGCTCCTGATTGGGATTGAGGGGAGAGATCCTTCGCTTCGCTCAGGATGACAATGGAAGGAGCGAATGTGCTCAGGATGACAGGGCGGGTGGTATGCCAGGATGTCGGCTATGATGATTTGCGGAGAGGGATAAATAAAAATCCCGCCCTCACACCGGTTGTCCGGCAAAGGGGCGGGATTAATATACTCGATTCGCGAATCTATTGCAAAGGATAAGAATTAAGATCCCGACCTAAAGCATGTCGGGATGACGATCTGAGTAATGGGATGACGCTGAAGCCGTCAGAACCGGTACGAGACTGTTCCGATCAAATTGTTGGTCGTAATATCTTCATCCACCCGCGAGGTCGCATCATAGTTCACGCGGAAGTTCTTCCAGTACCCGTGCGCGAAGGCGAGATCGATGGCGATGGCGTCCGCCACAAGGAATCCCGCTCCTGCCGTGATATACTTCTTGTCGAAGTTCGCGGGATCGTTCTGATACGGGGACCTCAGATAGGCGAATCCGCCGCGGAGTTGAAGCGAACCGGCGATCGGTTCAAATTCAGCGCCGATGTGAATGTCCGCCGTCGGCTGAAACTCCTCCTTAATCTGCGTATTGTAACTCAGAAGGGTGGAATTCGCATTCCGGAATTCCATCTGGGTCCAATCAGTGTAGTCGAGATCGGCCGTGAGCATCACGTTCCGGATCCCGTACGAGAGTCCGGCTGAGAAGACAAAGGGCGTCGTCACATCATACTCATTATGCACCCGGTCGGCAACGACATACTCGAAATGGTCGTTATTGTCGAAATCGCTTGACCCCGATTGCGAATAGACTTCCGACACAGTTATCCACGACGGGGTTTTCACCGAGATACCGACGCGGCTGTTCTCTCCGAACTTGTAGAGGAACCCCAGGTTCGCGTTGAAGCCGCTCAAGTCGCTCTCCACAGTCTCCAGCAACGAAAGCGATCTCAAGTCGAACGGCGAAGTCGTGTAGATATTTCTCAAATCATCTTCGTAGTAATTCCTCTGGTAGTTGTATGAACCGGAGAGGATATTCACCGTGAGACCGAGGTAGAGATCCTTTGCCGTCTCGACTGCGCCGGAGAACGAGACGTGATTCAGTCCGCCGCTTTCAAGCACCTTTCCGCTCTGCGTCACGTTGTCCGTGATCTTGCTGTCCCACCTGTACGTGTTGGGACCGATCGAATCGGCGTTCGCAAGATAGAGCTCGTAGGCAAGATTGCCTGACGGATTGGGAGTCAACCCTCCGTCGGGAGCGAATGACTGAACGATGCTGCTGTTGGGATTGAAACCCGCGAACGACAATCCGGTGGTAAAATCGGATTGCCTGTTATAGCCGATCGCGAGGACAAAACTCCCCTTCTTAGTCGGCACCGCGTAGACGAGGCCGAGGCTGTTAAGGTTGGTTCCGCTGTTGGTCAGCGACTGGTCGTTCGTGAAGAACGAGCCGGTGTTTCCGAACGAAACGTTCTGCAAACCGACCGACACTTCGTTCATCCGAAGCTGAGCGAGCCCGGCCGGGTTGTAGTAAGCCGCGGAAAAATCATTCGCGACTCCCGTGTAGGCCATTCCCAGGCCGATCGACCTCGCCCCGACTCCGAACCCCGGCGTCGAGAGGCGCAGAACATCTTCGGGAAACTGGGAGTATGTCTTGAGAGATAAACAAAGCGTGCAGATGATGAGGAGTGTAGATATCGAGATAGTCTTTTTCATAGCCCCATTAGTAGAAGAAAGTTCGAGTGCTTTATATTGAGCAAATCGACGTGGAAGATCCTTCGGTCGCTATGCTCCCTCAGGATGACATACCTACTTAACGGCGGCCGCTGCCATCATGTCTGCCGCTTCCGCCGCTCCGGCCACCGCCGGAGGGAGGTGTGCTCGGCGCCTGCGGGCGGGGAGCCGGTGTGCTGTTGCCGCGCTGGACTCCGGATTCACGTCCACCGCCATTGCTCCTCGGTGTGGATGGAGCTGCCTGCTGTGTTCCGCGACCCGCGGGCTTTGTTGATGGTGTTTCTCTTCGGGGGTCCGTTTGCACTACACCACGCCGACCACCCCATCCCCGGACTGCAGGACCAGACCGGCCGTTTGCCGACTTGGAGCTGCCGCGCACCGAAGCGCTTCTCTGTGGGGATGTGGAGCGCGGGTTGACCGTCGATGGCGTGGAGCCGTGCGATGCGGGAGTGCCGGTGGGATTCAGTCGCGCACCCGTCGGGAAATTGTATCCTCCGCGATCGGTGTTAACAACCGGCGGAGCGACGTACCCGTTGGGGCTTGTCGTCACACCGCGTCCGCCACCGCTCACACCGCGTGTATCGCCGAAGGATCGAACGCCCCGGTGATAAGGATTTGAGGCATAGCTGTACTTGTAATAAGCGTTGGGGTAGTAGCCGTAAGGATAGTAGGGAGAGTAGTATCCGGCATACGCATAGGGATACGGTGTGTAGAAGCCGCCGCCGTAGCCGTAGCTGAATCCAAAATTGAAAGCCCATGGATCGTAGTACGCTGCGTTAAACGCATACGAAGGCCAGCAGTAGGAAGGCGGATAGTAGTACGCAAACCCTACGTACCCGCGGTTATGCCATTGATCGTCGTATCCGTAGTAATCATCGGTATCGCGCCGATCATTCTGTTCGGCGTAGCTGCTATCCTGATACTGCCCCTGAGACTGATATCCGTGGTCTTCACCGCGCTCATCGTCTCCCCGTGTTGACGCCATCTGAGTGTAGCAGCCCGGGAAAAGGACAAGGAACAATCCAAGTGCAGCCAAGCATCCCAAAAGTCTTACTTGTTTCGTCATAATTAGCCTCAACTTTCTATTAATTCTCCTCAGGAGGGCTGCAATATTAGTGCCAGAATCGCGAGGGTTTTCAAGTAAATTTAGTCACATCCTAACCTAAAAACAACAATTTTGAGGGTGTTCGTTCCACCCCTCACGGGAATGTATGCCGAATAAGACAGATTCTGGCTAACTGTTGAAATTTAAGTACATTAGAGATCCTTAATGTACTCGATTTTCACGGTGCGGGTACCGATCGAGACATCCTGCTGATTCCTCAGAACATCCTTCAAGTTGAACCCGATCGTCAATCCTCCTCCCAGCGAAGTGCGGATTCCGAAATCGAGATAGCCCCTTCCTCTTCCCAGGGCGTCATGGTTGCTGTCATTCCAACCGAGATTGTACTCCGCCAACAGATCGGCCACCGGGCCGATCGATTTATCGAGTCCGACGAAGAGGTTCGGGTCGTCGTCTCCGTCGTCCCGTTCAAAACTGTAGTTCACTCCGCCGTGGAGGCTTAGATCGCCCCACGCTTCGTAGTTCTTGCTCAGGACACCATAGAGACCCATTGATTTGATCGAATACCGGTCGTAGCGATCGACATAGAAGTCCTTTCCCTGGGAATCGAATCCGAGCGCGATCGCGGGAATGAACTCGGTTTCTTCGATGACGCGCACTTTGATCGCGAAGCCGGGTGACTTGTTCCAGTTCGCCGCGTCAGTACCGATCAGGCTCTCACCGCCGTACGATAAGCCGAGCATCACGCGGTTGAATAGTCCGACCGAAAGACCGGTGAGCAATCCCCCGTTCTGGAAGAAATCCATGTCCAGAGCAATTTCGCCGTGAGCCAGGATTCCTGCGGTGGGGACGTCGATGAGGTAGCGGGGTTCGAGTTTGGCATCGGATCCTGCAGAGCCTTGGGCAAGAGCGGGACCGTCGACCTTTGCGAGCAAGAGACAGGTCAGCATCGCCGCTGTCATAAAACGGCCCCTCACGATTCGTCTGTTCGTTTTCATGGTCCGAATATAACGAATAGGGGAATCTCAACAAAACGGGGCAGAGCATGGGACCCAGAAAAAGACCGCAGCCTAAAGGCTGCGGCTACCGAGCCCTAGGGCATTGTCCTGTGTTGCATCGCCCGGAATGCATATTCAGGCGCGGCCGCGGAGCGGCCGAAATATGCGTTCCCACGCAGAGCGTGGGAACGAGAAAAGAGCATGTCAGCATGACGAGAGGGTGCTGGGAGGGAAAAAATAAAGGCGGACGAGCGGTTCGTTAGAACCAGGCTTGCCCGCCTCTGGTTGATCATGGAGACGAATCGCCTTGCTTGAGAGGGCGGCGCGTCCCGCTTAGTTCATCTGCGTGTGTTTCTGCTGTTGCGATTGCGGTTGTGTCTTCGGACGAGTTCCGGGCTCCAGGTAATTCTTCAAAGAGGTGTTGATAAACTGGTTCCACCCCTCTTCGAAATTCTTTCTCGCAAAGTCCGGATTGTCCGGTGGGAACGTCTCGACCCCTCTGTGAGTCAGCTTCAGCAGTGTTTTCTCTCCCTGCTTCGTCAGCTCGTAGGAAAGGACCGAATTTCCGGGCTGACCATCGTAACGCCAGCTATGTGTGAGCTTCTTCTCCGGAATTACCTCCGTTATCTCACACTTATGCAGGTACTGCTTGCCCGGGCTCGGCCCGCTGAGGAACTCGAACTTGAATCCCACCTTTGGCTTGAAATCCCGAAGGTCGAAATACCATTTCTTCATTTCTCCCTTGTCGGTCAATGCCTTCCAAACCTTCGAGACCGGCGCATCGTATGTTCGTTCTACCACGATTGGTTGGCCGTCCATACCATCTCTCCTTATATTAGTGAGGATCCTTGTTTGCCCTCCCAATTAAACGCGAGTGAACATCCAGGGGTTCCGGTTTGCCGAGGTGGATATCAGTATGATCTGTCGGTCCGGGCGGGGCATGCCCCGCCCCTACAAAAAATGCCGGATGATCCATAGGGAATAAATGTGACACCACCATCGGTTGCAGGTCGTTGCATTTATCTCAAAAAGAATCTACATTTCTATTATAGATTGTAACAAAATGACAAGCGCAAATGTTCTAACTAAGAACTTGGAGTCTTGTCGAATTATCCTCAGATAGGCGCCCACATGAACCAACCCCAGACAATCGGTGAGCTGAGAAAATCGGGATACCGCGTCCAATCCGTCAAGGATGAGATCCGGAAGAACCTGATCGGAAAGATCCAGCGCAAGGAGCCGCTCTTCCCTGCGATCATCGGATTCGAAAAAACCGTCATTCCCGCGATCGTTAACGCGATTCTTGCGAAGCACGACATCATGCTCCTCGGGCTGCGCGGACAGGCAAAATCCCGCATTGTCCGCCACCTGCCGAGCCTCCTCGACGAGTACATCCCGATTATCGACGGGTGCGAGATCAACGACAGCCCGTTCAAGCCGGTCTGCAAGCGCTGCAATGACCTCGTGCTGGAATGCGGCGACGCAGTCAAAGTCGAGTGGGTTCACCGGGACGCGCGGCTGGGCGAAAAGCTCGCCACACCCGACGTTACGATTGCCGACCTGATCGGGGACATCGATCCGATCAAAGCGGCCACCCAACGATTGCACTATTCACATGAGGGGGCGATCCATTTCGGCATCATCCCCAGGACGAACCGCGGCATCTTTGCGATCAACGAACTGCCGGACCTGCAGCCCCGCATCCAGGTGGGTTTATTCAACATCATGGAGGAAAAGGATATCCAGATCCGCGGCTTCAACGTGCGGATACCTCTTGACATCCTGATTGTGTTCACTGCGAACCCAGAGGATTACACGAACAGAGGCAATATCATCACGCCTTTGAAGGACCGTATCGATTCACAGATCTTCACACACTATCCGCGCACCATCGAAGACTCGATCCGGATCACCGAGCAGGAAGCCTGGGTGAAACGAAACGGCCGGCGCACCGTGATCCCGGCATATTTCAAGGAGATCGTCGAGCAGATCGGGTTCGAGGCCCGCAAGAGCGAATTTGTCGATCAGAAATCGGGCGTGAGCGCGCGCCTCACGATCGCGTCGATGGAGAACCTCGTGAGCAACGCCGAAAGGCGGACGATTCTGACGGAGGACGATTGCATCGTCCCGAGGATCTGCGATCTTCCGCATGTGCTTCCCGGCATGACCGGAAAAATCGAACTCGTATTCGAGGGAGAGCAGGAGGGCCCCACCAAAGTCGGGAAAGCTCTCATCGGCAAAGCGGTCCGGGACGTGTTCAAGAAGTATTTCCCTGATCCCTTGCAGCGAAAGCAACAACGCTCGAACGTCGCAGAGTCGCGCCATGTGTCGGAAGATGCCGAATATGGGAAGATCATCGGCTGGTTCGAGTCGGGAAACAAGATCGAGATCGCGGATGACATGCGCGTGGCGGAATACTTCGCGGAACTCGACAAGGTGAAGGGGCTGCGGGAGCTGACCACAAGACACATGCACATTTCGAACAGCGACGTGTACGAGCTGGCCTCAGCGATGGAGTTTGCCCTCGACGGCCTGCACCAGTTCTCGAAGATCGCCAAGGAAGAAATCGACCATACGATCGAGTACAAGGATTTGGTCGGCAGCATCTTTACCGGCCGCGGAAAAGTGGAAGAGGACGACTGATCCCATGCGGTTCCGCTACACGAAATGGGTTCCCGGTTCGATGACGGACGAGCAGAGGCTCGAGACTCTCGCCTCTCTCTTCAGCTATCTCCTGATTCAAACCAGCGGCGACGTGGAAGAAGCGATCGAATGGCTCCGCCAGCTCGCGCAGGAGTACGGCATCTTCGACGAGAACCTGACCATCGAAGATCTCATCGAGAAGCTGAAGGAGATGGGGATCATCGAAGAGGCGGACGAGATGCTGAAGCTCACGACGAAGGGGGTGCAGCGGATCAGGCAGGACGCTCTCCGGGAAATATTCACCTCGCTCCGAAAGGGCTCGGTGGGATACCATGAGCAGCCCCAAACCGGGACAGGGATCGACCGGCTTGGTGAAACGAAGAAATGGACGATCGGCGATGCCCCCACGAACATCGATCTCACATCGACGCTGACAAACGCGTTCAAGCGGGGCGGCATCGAGGAATTTTCGCTGAAGGAGGAAGATCTGGAGGTGTACGAAACGGAGCACCTCACTTCCTGCGCCACCGTTCTGATGCTCGACATCAGCCACAGCATGATCCTCTACGGCGAGGACCGCATCACACCGGCGAAGCAGGTGGCGCTGGCCCTTTCTGAACTGATAGCGCAGAAATACCCGAAGGATTATCTTGCGCTGGTTGTCTTCGGAGACGACGCGAAACTGATGAGCCTCAACGAGTTGCCGTTCCTGAACGTAGGTCCGTACCACACAAATACGCGCGCCGGGTTACAGCTGGCGCGGGATCTTCTCAGGCGGCGGAAGACTGTGAACAAACAGATTTTCATGGTGACGGACGGAAAACCCTCCGCCATCTTCGACGAAAACCACCGCCTCTACAAGAACTCGTTCGGGCTTGATCCCAGGATCGTCAATAAGACGCTGGATGAAGCGGTGGCCTGCCGGCGGGAACGGATCACCATCAGCACCTTCATGGTCGCACGGGATCCGTATCTGATTAATTTTATCGAGGAGCTTACAAAAGCGAACCACGGGAGGGCGTACTACTCGCAGCTGCAGAATCTCGGACAGTTCATCTTCGTAGATTACATCCGCAACCGGCGGAAGAAATTCGGCGCTTCCTAGTTTCTACCTGATCGCCTCGTAGAGCACTCTTCCCTCCCTGCTCGGCGGGTACTCTATTTGCAGCGCTTCCGACATCGTCGGGGCTAGGTCGATCGGGCTCACCTCCTGCCTGTACTTTCCCTGCTTAAACATCGTCCCGCAGAAAATCAGAGGAACGTGCGTGTCGTACTCTTCCGGTTGTCCGTGGCTCGTTCCGACCGTATCGCCTCCGTTAAGATAGAAGGGCTTCAAAACGCAGATCACATCCCCGCTTCGATCGGCACGGTAAGAGTTCCGCACCATCAATCCGAACCGGTCCAATGCACCCGAGTGCTCGATCTCGTCGCGCGTATAGACTGACGCGAAGACCGGAAGTGTGGAGAGCGAGTCCTTCAAAACCTGCACCGCCGCGCCGAGCGTGACATTCTTCTGCCTCAAGACCTCGCGGTCGAGATAGATCTCGGAATCGATGATCTGCTCGACCCATTTCGTCCCCGTCGCATCCTTCGCAAACGCCGCATCAAGAGCTCTGGAGGCCTGCCGGGTCATTTCGGCCAATCCGACTCTTCCCGCCTCGAAGCGGGGGCTTTTACTCCTGATGTATTCCGGGATGTGCGAAATTCCATGATCGCTTGTCAGAACGATAACGCAGTTGGCGAGACCGACCTGTTGATCGAGGAACGCGAGAAAAGAGGCAAGCATGGAATCGGTCCGGAGGGCATCGTCGAATACCTCATGGCTCGCAGGCCCGAACACGTGGCCAAGCTCGTCGGTCGCCGATATTCCGATGCAGATCAAATCGGTTACACCGCGCGTCCCCAGCGACTCGGCAACAAACCCCTTGCGCGCCGCGTCGAGAAGGACTTCGGTGGCATAGGGGGTGAAGGTGAGTAGATCGTAGTAGGCAGGATTGGCCTTTCCCTGTAGTTTTCCGGGAAGCAGGTGTGGAAAAGACTTTCCGAACCCCAGGACGTTGTCCTCGTAGGGCGCGTCATCGCGGTCGCAGATCTTTGCAGCGATCGCCGGCTGGGACTCGCTCCACGTTTGCCCCATGAAGCGCTCCATCGACCCCGAGGCATTGAAGGTTTTTAGCCATTCCGGCACTGCCGTGTAGTAATAGTTGGAGGTGGCGACGACCGGGCCTTCGAACCAGAACGCCTTCCCGAACTTGCCCCCCATCAGAATGGCGCTCCGGTCCTTGTTCGAGAAGGAGATCACTTTTGAGCGAAAATTTGTGCTCAATCTCAGCATATCGCCAAACGTCGAAGTCAACAGGTTTTTGGGCGACCGTCCGATTGCGCTGCCCCCGAAAAGCTGAACCGTCCCATCTTCGACTGCATTGACCCTCTTCTTCGAGCGGCGATCGTACCAGTTGTTGGATGTGATTCCGTTGATGTGAGCGTATGCGCCGGTCATAAATGATGCGTGTCCCGGGGCCGTCTTGGTTGCGGCGTGCTCGTAGCGTGCGTTCGTGAAGTCGGCGCCGTGGCTCAGGAGATAATTGATCCCGTTCTCCGAAAAGTAGGGCTGGAATCGGGGAAGGTACTCGTACGGAAATTGGTCAAGCGAGATGACAACGGCAAGCCTGGGATGCGGTGCTGGTTTCGGCGAAGGAGCGGAGAGACTGAGCGAAACTATACTATGAAGAAGGAGCGCGAGGAAACTTATTCTCATGAGGATTTTGTCTAAGCTGTTTGCCAAGATACGAATAATCGGGGGGATTACAAAGAGGAGATGACACCAGACACGATGAATCAGATTTTTATCTGCTCCCGAAAATTTCTCTTGACAATGCGATGAAAGAATCGTAAATAGAGCCCGATCGGAAAGATCCGATGGCCCGCCCCCGGCTTCTTCATCAGCCCCGCTTTTGATTTGCCCCCGCTTCACAATCTCATCCATGTGACAGCATGCATTACACCCCCAATGGAGCTCTTGCTTTGGCCGGGCTTCTCCTTACCGCAATTTCCTTCTATTGCAACAGAGATGGGACCTCTGTCGTCTTCCCTCCGCCCGCTGAGGACTCGGTCTTTGGCATTCGAACTCCGTTTTGGTCTAAGGATGGATCGAAGATTATCGGACTCGGTCACATATTCGGCAGGGATGGAGATAGCTTTTTCGAGATCGACTCGGGTGGAGGCGTTGCCCGAGAGCTTTCGAATGATACTCTCCAAAAGGATAGCCCCGCCCTTTCACCAGATGGGAAGATGATCGCCTACCTGGCTGCAGAGGTGGGGCGCATTTTTTCCCATGCGCATGTTTGGGTGATGAGAACTGATGGTACAAACGCGCGAGATCTCACGCCTTCCGGCGGAAATTGGGGGAATGTCCGGTGGTCACCGGACAGCCGCTTTTTGATTTTCGATGGAGGGGTTGAAGACTCTGGCGCCGTGAACTACCAGATCGCAAGGGCGGACGTACAGACCGGAGAGTTGAGGATGTTGACGCGCTCGAGCGGCTATGGTATTCGTGATGCGTCGTATCTCTCCTCGGGCGGACGGATTGCCTTCTCCTCGGGTCGCATCCAAACGGACTATGGTGGAAAGGTCTGGCTAATGAATGTTGACGGATCGGATCTGGTTCCGCTCGACACAACGCGGACGGCAAGTAATACCGTGCGCGTTTCCCCGATTCGAAATGAGATCTTCTTCGCGTGGGGATTGGGTGGGGAGTCGGACGCCGGAGTCTACGCGCTCGATCTTGACACGACGACGCTGCCGGCGGAGCCATCGTCCTTCCACTATCTTTACCCGGGAGACTATTTCAACCTCGCGCAGTGGTCGCCGGACGGGGAGTACCTTCTGTTCCCCAAGGGAAACCCATACAGCGACTTGTATCTGTTAAACCGTGACGGCAGTGGAATGCGAAGGCTAACCACCGGGCTTGCAGTCCATCTCTTCAGCTATGCCTGGTCGCCTGATTCGCAACGGCTGGTTTTCATGGCAAGCGACGATGGGAATAGGACTGTGCACCTGTTTACGTATGATATCAACACCAACAGCTTAAGAAGACGCGTCATCACCAGGAAGTAAAGAATAAAGATCCCGACCTAAAACATGTCGGGATGACGAGCGGAGGGGAAAGCTGCGGCTATCGTCTCGCACCGGGTTGCGGCGCAGAGCGCCGCGGTATGCGTTCCCACGCAGAGCGTGGGAACGAGAGAAAAGACCGCAGCCTAAAGGCTGCGGCTACCGTCTCGCACCGCGTTGCGGTGCGAGACGTGGGAACGAGAAAAAACATCTGTCTGAAAACGTTCAACTATAATCCCAGCAACCTTAAATCTTTTAACAACTTAGCGCGAAAACACCAACACTTTTTGACCATTAACTCCGGACAGTAACCCAGGAATCATTTCATTCATCTCAATAGGAGGAGGCCATGAGACACATTCTTTGTGTATTCATGATATTGAGTTCGTTCACTGCAACCCGGATCTCTGCCCAGAATTTCGATCCCACACCTATTCCATTCGCGCCATCCAACGTCATAGCGTTCAAGATGAATCTCCCGATCACTCATCTCGATATCAACAACTATGTCCCATCGACGAGGGGTGTGTATGCGGGCCGGGTGGCTACCTTCAAATTCTACAATCGGGATTACCCCTGGACGGCCGCGAACCTCTTCATGCGCATCCGGTGGGACGCCGATCTGGACGCGTCGAACGGAGTAATCTGGAGTGATTGGTTTCAGGATCAGACCGAGAATGCTTTCGCGACTGTGACGAAGACCTATTCGACATCTGGGCGATATACCATTACCTTCGAGATCGAGCTGTACACAAGCGATGGCTCACAGTCATACCGGCGACAGAAACAATATGACATCACGGTCGTGCCGCTTCCGACGTTGGTTTACCATGACGACCGCGGCAATCAGCTTTTTTATTGGGTTGGGACCGATAACGCGTTGACGAAACCCGTCCTGGCCGTGGAAGGATTTGACCCGGATAACAGCAATACCGCCGCGATCAGCTATGGGCTCGGATTCGACCTCGTAGATGTCGCACGGAGCCAGGGCTATGATCTATTCATCCTCGATTGGGCAGACGGGGGAGCGGACATGATGCTCAATAAAGACGTCTTTCTGGGCGCCTGCCAGTTCTTGCACCGGCTGCTCGGCAGCACCGAGGCCGCGATTCAGGTTGTGGGAATAAGCATGGGAGGAGTGGTTGCCAGGGAGGGACTCGCGTACGCTGAGGACAACTCGCTCGCCCATCCCGGCCAATACGTCGAGCACTATGTCAACACGTTCATTTCCTTCGATGCTCCTCAGCAGGGCGGCCACATGAATTCAAAACTGCAATCGGTTCTCAAGGATAACGGGAACGCAACTCAGCAGATCACGCTTCAGTCAACGGCGGCAAAACAACTCTTGTACGAAGACGTGTACGATCTCTCTCAGACTGCCCATAGCGACTTCTATCGAAATCTGCGAAGCCTCCATAATACCGAGCAGCCCTTCGGTTTCACCAACGGATATCCGCGCAGGTGCATGAACTTCACGGTCTCGAACGGTAACCGGACTGTGGACTATCCGAACCTGACCACCCACGACGATCTCGCGACCATCTACGAGTATGCGAACGTGAACATTTTATCGATCGCCACCTTTCCCGTCATCACACATACCGAGCGAATCTCCGCGCAAGCCCGCGATCTATGGCCCGGTTCTACATTTCCCAACGATCTCAGAACGCTGAGCACTCAGGGATTTAAGGACTTTCTCAGTGTCGGCCCCGGCGGTGTCTTTCTGACCGCAGGGGGCGGTTGGATCTTTCGTGTGAACTTCAATCCGGAGTACACTCCGACGGAAAGCGCTCTCGACCTCGATGGGTACGTACGGGCGACGGACGGATCCCTCGCCGCGGGAAAGAGCTGGTTTGACGACACGCTTACCCAGTTCACAGTCCACAGGCACGAGGAATTGACGACTGAGAGCAAGACCAAGGTGATGACCTGGTTGAATAGCAGTTTGCGATATCCTTACCTGGGGAGACCGACATCTGTCCGGGCAATTCCGGCCGGGGGCAGCTCGATACAGATAACCTTCATCGACCAGGCGGCCTATGAAAGCGGATTTAAGATCGAACGAAGGGTCGAGGGCGGAATGTACACCGAGATAGGGTCGACGGGTGCCAACCAAAGCCAGTATCTCGATTCAGACCCGGCGCTTCAACTGTTCAAGACGTATTATTACCGGGTTCGGGCGTACAATGGGTCTCGTTATTCTTCCTACTCGGACGAAGTAACGGTGTGCCTCCAGCCTCATCTTCAATCTTCGACGTCTGCGGCAACGTCATCGAACGCACAACACAAACTTGTCAAGACGAGTTCATCGTCGGGCGCGACCGACTTGTATATGGTGTACGAAAGTGCTGGGAACTCCTACCTGACCCATTACTTTGCACCGACGCTCACCTGGGATCTTGAGAAACCTGTGGGCGCCGCACCTGTGGCCGGGATTATGATACGGCATCCCTCCCTCATTCTCGATTCACTTGGCACGAATCCGTATGTAGCATATGAGCGGGTCGATTTGACTTCTTCGACGCACTCAGTCCTGCTCGATGGATATGATCGGAACACTGGCACATTCTATCCTCTCCTGACACTCGCGACATTCGGGGGAGATACAAGTATTCACGCGACTCCGGTTGCGGCGGTTTCGAGATCGAAACCGGGGAGTCCATCTTTCCTCGTGGCAGCATGGAAAAATGCGTTTTCGCTTGGGTTCGGTATCGGCTGCTTCAACGGAAATGCATTTCCGGCGGGTTATAGCTGGTCGGCGATCGATTTGTCGGGCAAGTTTCCGGTTCTGAGTGCGCGGAATCCCGCAATAGCGATCGCGATGCTCGGCCCCGCTTCGAAACCCGTTCCCAACTTCTACCTTGTCTGGGAGGAAGCGGGCACAGGTGGGGGCATCCGTCTTCTCCATGGGTCGTACAGCAACGCAGCTTGGCCGCCACAGGCTTCTCAGATCGTATGGGAGATGAATCAGGTCCTCCACGTCGCCGACAATACTACGAACGACACCTATTCCAAACCCTCGATAGCTCT
>DATDFQ010000063.1 GCA_036522515.1 Bacteroidota bacterium | reverse complement strand
GGCCAGACGATTCTTGATTCCCTCTGCGTTTCCTTCGCGCCGCCGCATCCGGCCAGGACCAGCGCCGCTGCGGCTGCGATGAACAAGAACAGGTTCGAGCTTGATCGACTCATGATGGTTTCCTTCATTTACTCTTTCCCCGGCGGCTTTGGCGGGGAGTTGCGCAACGAATCCGCCCCGGCAGGCTTCCGGAGCTCTTTTTCAATTTCTTCGAGCGAGGGGACGATGAGATCGTTCCCGCCCGGCGCCGCGGCGACAGGCTGAAAGTCGATGCCCGCAGTCGTGCAGGAAATTCCCAGTGAAATCGTCCAGGTGGACGCCGCCGGCGCGGTCTGATAGCCCGGGCTGACGTGGAGGCTGACGTTCGGGAGCACCCGGATCGCCGCGCTTGCGGCACACTGGCCGCTCCGTTCCCCGAGGTACCCCCGCGCCGCTTCAAGTCCGAACTGAACGTCGTGGCCCGCGGCAAGAGTAAACCCGGCTCCGGCCAGCAACACTGTCTGATCGCCGATCGTCGAAACTCCGAGGAGCGCGGTCGGATGGATTCCCCCCGAGTCGATCGTCGCCACGGCGGCAACACGGAACGCGTCCTGAGGAAGAAGAGCGCGCGGCGCCACGGCGTCGGATTGTGTCTTCTCCGCCCAAATCGCGAGCCGGCCGATCACCGGGAAGAGCGCCGGGACGCGAAACTTTCCGCCGACCGCATAGGCCATTCCGGAGTTGGTTGCGCCGGTCTGCTCGCCCGTCAGGCGCGCGTAGCCTTCGACGCTTTCCGAAAACCCGCTGCAGAGCGTGATGATGTTCGACCCCCTTCCGCCCTCCCTGAGAAAGTTGAGGCGGGCATACTGGACGCGGAATTCGGACGAGGGGGCGACCGTCGCCGTCGGTAGCAGCGTGAGACCCGAACCGCTGAGGAGTCCCTGATCGCCGAACGATTGCCCGCGGGCCCCGCCGGAAAGCAGGGCTGCGCAAATCAGAAGGCCGGCTGCGATGCGCATCAGTGGCATTGCGCGCACACTCCCATCCGGCCCCCGGGGAATCTGAGAAGATGTTCGTTGACGGACCCGTGAGGGTTATGGCAGGTCACGCAGGAGATCTCGTCTCCGTTCTTCACCTTCGCAAACTGCAGCGGATGCCTGCCCACGGGATGATTTATCTTCTGGTCCTCGTGGCAGCCCGTGCAGAGCGAATAGACTTTTTCCTTCACGATATGGTTCTGGTCGCTGCCGTGCGGCGAATGGCACGTGAGACACTCGGATGCCACCGGATGAGCGGAGGCCGAACTGTCCACCTCGGCCTGCTTTTCGCCGTGGCAATCGTAGCAGGCGGCCGGCACGCCCTTCTCCACCACGACCATCTTTCTTTCCACCGACCAGCTGTGGCACGACGCGCACTCTTTCATTTCCGCCGGGGCGTGGAGAACCGGGGCTGCCGTCATCGACTTGTGGCAAACCCCGCAATCGGCTTTCATCGAGGCGCCGCTGTCCGCGCTCGGAAGCCCTTCGTGGCAGGAAGTGCAGCTCCGTTCAAGCTCCGAATTATGGAAGAGGCCCTGGCGGTCGGCGACCGGCTTCGAATCCATGACGAACCTCGACGCGAACGACACCGCCTTCTCCTTCCTTCCGCGGGGAGCGAGGAAGATTCTGTTGGAGCCGGGGATGAGGCGGACATGCAGCTTGTAGAGAGCGCGTCCGTCGCTGACCGGGTCGTCATAGGCCGTGGTGCAGAGAGTGTCGATCCATCCCCTGACCCTCACTACCACCTCCGATGCGTCTCCGAGGTTCCGGGCGTCGCCCACGAGCTTCGCGAATTCCGCCCGCTTCCAGAGCCCGCGGATGTCGAGCGTGTCGGTGTAGGCAAATCCGAGCGACTCCGCCGGGGTATAGCCCTTGAAGATCTTGAACGAGTACGAGAGGAGCTCCAGCGTCATGTTCGGCTCGAACATCCGGTAGAACTCTTTCGCGAATCCCGCCCGTGCGCTATCACCGCGCAGATCGAAGGCCTGCACTTTTTCCCACTGCGTGGAAAGGAGAAGAGCATCGCCGGCCTGTTTCGAAGCGGAGACGAGAAACAGCCGGCCCGCGTCATAACAGATCGAATCGGAAGGGGACGGGACCAGGATGCTGATATCGTCCTTCGGGGCATCGCCCAGGAACAATACTCCCCCGAGGCAGGTCAGGACAAAGCCAATATGTAGTTTTATGCGCGTCATCGTTCGGGTGATTCCACCCTTTTCAATGCACTTAGGATGCCAGACTTATCTCTGTTTCGGTACGGTTTTCAGCGTTTTTTCGACACTATTTATCGAAAATGAATCAAAAAACCGTTTAGATTGATGGTCAGTTCTCAGAATTGAGAAATCAGTGGAAAAGTAGCGGTCAGGGGGAGAGAAGGGTAATCTGGACCCGATGGCCTGTCTGATTTCGAACCGGTACACGTAGCCTGCAATACCGAACAAACGCAGCCTGAAGGCTGAGCCTACCCCGGCGCCAGCCGCCGTTTGAAGGCCATCGCTGTTCCAGCGAGGATCAGGATCACACCAGTCCAGACGACCATCATCAAGGGCTTCGTGCTCACCTCGACGATCAATTCATCGGGCGCAGCCGAAGCGGGTTTTTCATCGATGCCGAGGATCTCCAGTCCGACTTTCTTTTCCTCCACGCTGATCGCGCTCAGGGCGACCTGCGGTCGGGAGGCGCCCATCGACCGGTAGTCGGCCGGCGGAAGATCGGCCGGAATCAGTTTTCGTTCTCCGTTCGGGTCGAAGAGCAACCGGGGAGTAACCTGCGCCACCTTTCCTCCCCGCTCGATCTCGAGGAGCGCCCCCACGGCCATCGACCCGGCATCGCCGTGCTGCGACATGTCGAAACCGGAAAATTTAATCCGGTACCCGGCGATCTCTTTGGTCTCCCCCTTGGTGATATCGTAGAGCGGATGATGCGAAGGAGCCGCAGCCGGGCTTCTCATCTCGAGAGGGGAAATATACAAATCTTTCAGCGGGTAAACCTTGATGTCAGGCTCGCGCATGAGCGACTGGTTGTATTCGCTGAAGTAGAGCCGGGGGGCGGCGCGATAGGAGCTTCTCCCGTCCGAGACGTCGATCTGCATGAACTGTCTCTCGGCGGTATTGCCGGAGGCGCCCTGAAACGTCAACTGGTAACCGAAGACCGATTGTGGCTCTCCGGCCTTGAGGGAAATCTGAGTCCGCTCGTCGAATTCACCTGAGCCGACGATCCCGATGAGAAGAAGGCCGACTCCGATATGGCCGACGGGCCCTCCCAGGGTCATCCATCCCGATTTGTACTGGCGGAAGGCCACGACCGCGTTGCTGATCACTCCGAATGATGCGGAACCGACGAAGAGAAGCAGAAGGGCCGAGGTCACGCCGCCGACGTAGGCGATGCAGCATGAAAGGACTGTCAGAGCGAGGGGCAGAGAGAGCCTTCGAAGGAGCGACGCGTTGGCCTCATTCGACCATCCGAGAAACGGGGTGACGCCGAGCAGCAGCGCGATCCCGATCCCGACGGGGAGGTTGACCTTATTGTAAAATGAGGTGTCGACCTGGGAGGCTTTGCCAAGAAGTCCGGTCAGGATCGGAGAGGACATTCCGGCGAAGGTAAACAGCGCGCCGAGGCAAAGGACGAAGATCGAGACGACCATCGCAAGGTCGCGGTTCACCCCGGAGAATTCCAGGCCGGGCGAGCGGATCTCGCGAAACCGGGACGCGAACAGCCCGAGCCCGACGAACACCGCCGCGACCTGGACGCCGATCAGGTAATTGCTGATCCCCAGATCGACGAAGGAGTGCACCGAAAAGTCGGTCAGAACGCCGCTCCGGGTCAGGAAGGTCGCATAGAGAACCAGGATGAATGAAACGAGAGCCAGTGCCATGTTTGTTCGGACGAGCGCCCCCTTCGTCTTTTGAACGACGAGCCCGTGAATGAGAGCGAGGAGTATGAGCCAGGGGACGAGCGATGAATTCTCGACCGGATCCCATCCCCAGTAGCCCCCCCATCCGAGGACTTTATATGCCCAGAACCCGCCGATGATGATTCCCGCCCCGAGCGTCCCCGCGGCAAAGAGAGTCCAGGCGAACCCCGACTCGAACCACTCCTCGTACCGGCGGCGGCGGAGAGCGGAGACCACCATTGCGAAGGGAAAAAGCGCGGCCGCGTATCCGATGAACAGAATGGGGGGATGGATCGCCATCCAGGGATCCTGCAACAGCGGGTTCAACCCCGCCCCGTCTGCAGGGATCTGCTGTGAGATTTCGAACGGGCTCTTGACCAGCATCAGCAGGAACAGGAACCCCGAGAAGGCGCTCACCACGGCCATCCCCGTCGCGTCATTTTTCCCCGAACCGTGCATGTAGAAAACTCCCATCAGCGATACGAGGAGAGCCCAGAGGAGGAACGTCCCCTCCTGGCCCGCCCAGAAGGCGGAGATCGTGTAGAGAAGGGGGAGCGACTGTGAGCTGTACCGGGCTGCGTACGAATACTGGAATTGATGAGTCAGCAGAATCGCCATGAGCGTCCCGGAGGCGATCAGGACGGCGAACGTCATCGCCCAGTAGAGGCGGCGGGGGAGTTGACCCGCTCCGGAGGCGCGGCCGCGCCCTCCGCCGGCTGTGAAGTAAGAGTACGCCGCGCCCAGGCTGGTCAGAAATGCTGCGAGTATGCTGAGGTGTCCGATGTCCATGATGTTCAGTGTCGTCTTACGATGGTTTCTGCGCGCGTTCCTGCCGGCGCTCGATCCGTTTGATCAACAGATAGAGCGAGACCCCGACAATGGTAATGATGAGAGTCGCGACGCCCAACCCCCACCGGCGGAAATAATACTCGTCGATCGCCTGCCGCCCGTCGCCCGCGACGACTGCGGCCGCAACGAGCCCTTTCTCCACCACGCCCCGGAACCTCTGCTCGTCGACCGAATGGACCATCGTGCGCGATTGCAGCCGCGCCTGGCGGGCCTCGCGGAGCTTGAACTTCGCTTCCGAGACTTCCATCCCCCTCTGCTCGGCCTCATCGATGAGAAATGCGGCGTTCTTTTGCGACATGTCAAGGCTGTCGATCATCCGCCGCATCGAGGCCGCAACTTCGAACCCGCCGGAC
>DATDFQ010000062.1 GCA_036522515.1 Bacteroidota bacterium | reverse complement strand
GAAGGAAGTGATCGGGGCCAAAGGATGCTGTTTCCTGAGTCGGTGGATGACTACATCACCGGGGACAATCCCGTCCGATTCATCGAAGCGTTCGTGGAGAGCCAGGACCTCATCAAGCTGGGGTTTACTCATGCGATACCGGAAGAGACCGGACGGCCGCCGTACGACCCTCGGGATCTGTGCAAACTCTACATCTACGGATACCTGAACAAGATCAGGAGTAGCCGTCAACTGGAGCACGCGACATACAGGAACATTGAGCTGTTGTGGCTTCTGAGGAAGCTCCACCCCGATTTCAAGACGATTGCCGATTTCCGGAAGGATAACGCGGACGGGCTCAAGAAGCTCTGCCGGCAGTTCACCCTGCTCTGCAAGAAGATGGATCTCTTCGGAGGTGAACTGATCGCGATCGACGGGAGTAAATTCAGCGCTTCCAACCACAATAGTCGCACCTACACCACCGAAAAGCTCCGGCAGATGTTCACAAGCATCGACGAGAAGATTGCGGCATATTTTGCCCTTCTCGCTGGTGAGGATGAGGCGGAGGAAAAGGTTATCCCGAGTGCTCGAGCTAAAGAGCTGAACGATCAGATCGCCAAGCTCGAAGAACACAAGCGAGAGTTGGAGCGGCTGGAACAGATGCTCCTGGAGACCGGACAATCGCAGATCTCCCAGACTGATCCCGATAGCCGGATGATGCGCACCGGGACTCAGGGTGTGGACGCGAGTTATAACGTGCAGATTGCGGTCGATTCGAAGCATAAGCTCATTGTGGATCACGATACGACAAGCGACACCAACGACCAGAACCAGTTATCCCGGATGGCGATCAGGGCAAAAGAGACCCTCGGCGTTCAGACGCTTGAGGTGACTGCCGATGCGGGCTACTACAACAAGGCTGAGATCAAACGGTGCGAGGATGAGCAGATTACCTGCTACGTCCCGGAGCCGGAGAAATCGCAGAATAAACTGCTCGGTCTCTACACCGACAAAGACTTCCGGTATGATCCCACCCGTGATTGCTACATCTGTCCTGCATCTCAAGAGCTCACCTATCGATTTCAATCGACAAAAGGGGGCAAAGAGACGAGGGTGTACGAGGGGATCGTGTGTAAGGGGTGCACACTACGCTCACAGTGTACACGGAGTCAACACGGCAATCGTCGGGTGTACCGCTGGGTGGATGAACAGGTGATTGAGACGATGCACCGGAGAATGCTGGAACAGCCCGAAAAGGTGAAGAAGCGAAAGGAATTGGTGGAGCATCCCTTTGGCACGATCAAGCGGTCGATGAATCAGGGGTACTTTCTGATGCGAGGCAGGGCGAAGGTCTCGGCGGAGGTGAGTCTCAGCGTACTTGCCTACAATATTAAGCGTGTTTTGAACATCATCGGGCTTCCGAAACTGGTGGAAGCCATCAAAACGCTTGTGGGAGGTGCGGTGAGGAGCGTCTGTCATTTTTTTTGTTCCATCGATCCTCGGGCAGAGCAGATCTTCTAAACGAGGAGAAGTGTAAATCCCCACGTCAAAGTCTGATGAAACCCCTTTGGGGAAGTTCTCACACAGTCTGTCTGCGTGGGAACGCATAACGCGGCGCTCCGCGCCGCAACCCGACTCCGACGGGGATCGTTCCCCCTACTCCGCTCCCAGAACGCGCAATATCGCTGGCGCTACTCCTGTCAGATCGGTGATCCCCGCCAGAAATTCCTTCCTTGAGGCCCCCGCGGCGAGGAGCGGTACCGGGTTCCTCGTGTGTGTCTTCGTCGAGAGATCTTCCAGGTTCCCGTGATCGCTTGTGATCAACAGGAGAGTCGAATCCGGATCGAGCGTATCCATCACGCTCCCCAGGAGGCCGTCGATCATCGTGAGCGCCCGAACGCCCTCCTCCATCGACTGGCTATGCCCCGCATGGTCGGTCAGGTAAAACTCGAAGAGGACAAAATCATATGTTTGCGCCATCCTGGTCAGCCGCCTGCCCGCATCTACCGAGCTGATGAGCGGCATCGTGGGATACCCGAGCTTCGGCCACCGCGCATTGGTGATGTCGGCCGACAGGGCATTTCCTTCGGCGAGAGCATCGGCGTCGTGGAGCGCGTGACCCGCCATTGTCCAGGAAAGCGGTATGGCGGTCATCCGCCCGTTCCGCGTCTTCATATGATCGAAGTACAATTTCGGAAAGGCGTTCGCATAGAACCCGGCTTTTCCCGAGGCCTTGAGGCGGGTGAAAATGTTCCGGTCCTCCAGGAGGGGCTTTAGCGTGGAGTATGGGAAGGGCCCGAAATGCCTGCCGATCGTTTGCGCCGCGTTCTCGCCCGTGAGGAGGGCAACCTGTCCGGTCCCGCTTTGGGGCAGCCCGGGCACGCCCAGGGTGGCGTCCAGCGGCACCACTGAGACGCCGGGGGCCTCACGGTAGGGGTCTTCGAGATGGGGCAGATCTCCTCCCAGGAGCCTGCGGAACGCCACGAGCGGCGCTACGAAGAATGGATTGGACCCGGAGTCCTTCGCGCCGATGCCGACCCCGTCGAGGAAGAGCATCAGCACATGCGGCCTCCGCTGCATCACCCTTTCGGGGGAGACTTCAGGGCGGTGGCCCACGCCTTCTCGATGACAGGCATCTTCTCGCCAAACGCCGCTTCGAAGGCTTCTTCGATGGTCAGCGGCCGCTTGAACTGCAGCAACATCTTCTCGACTTTACCTTCCCCGTACCGGTCGATGAGGAATCGCGCCGTCGCCGCCAGCTTCGCGTGCACCTCGACGAGATCCCTGGAGTTTTCCGCGCGGGCGTAGTCTTCCGTCAGGTCGGAGAAGCTCGAGGCGTTGGCCGCCGCGGCAGGACCGAAGCGTAAGATGTCCTTGCCGGCATAGATTCCATAGACCTCGACGAGCCACTTCGGGCACCACTTGATCTCCGCGAGGATCGCCTCCGAGACCACCCGCGAGACCGGATCACGAAGCGCGGTATCGCATTTGAGAACGACTCCGACGTTGAAATAGAGCTTGCCGTCGCGGATCTCCCCGTCATCGTACACCTCCGAGCGCGAATCCGAGCGGAAACGGCCCGGCGAACTGAACCCGAAGACGTCAACTTTCTTGTGAAAGGAGACCCCGAGCCGCCCGGCGTACTGGGCATAGGTGAGTTCAAGCTGCTTCCCGAGTTTCCTGATATCTTCGGCCGAAACACCCTTGTCGTACCGGATGCGGTAGTTTGGCGTCGACTTGGATGAAAGCCCTTTGGTCTGTCCGGCCAGACTCCCCGCGAGAAAAACCGTGGCGAGCGCCGTTAAGAGGACGGTCATTCCTTGAATTCTACGAAGCATGATTCTTGCTCTCAATCATTATTGTCACGGGTCCGTTGTTTGTAAGTTCCACATCCATCATCGCCCGGAAGACGCCGGTTCGGACCCGGCCTTCTCCGAGCTCCGTTCTCAGATTCTCGACAAATCTCCCGTAGAGTTGCTCCGCCAACTCCGGCTTCGCAGCCTGAATAAAACTCGGACGGTTTCCCTTCGCCGTGTCGGCATAGAGTGTAAACTGCGATATCACGAGCGTGCTCCCCTCCACCTCTTTCACCGACCGGTTCATTTTGCCCTCCCCGTCGTCAAATATCCGGAGCTGGGCGCACTTCTGCGCGAGCGAATCTGCCGCCGCCTCATCGTCCGCCGCAGAAACCCCGAGGAGGATGAGCATGCCGTGCCCGATCTCATCATGGAGCGTTCCTCCGATTGAAACGCTTGCACGGCTGACCCGCTGGATGAGCGCCCTCATCCCAATGGGGCGAGCTGCCCTTTGACAACTCGAAGGATGCCGCTGTAATCGCGCACACTTTCAACCCCGGTAAATCCGGCTTCCGACAGGATCGACGAAACCGCAGCTTCCTGCCCGAACCCGACCTCGAAAAATACCCATCCACCCTTCTTCAGGAGGACCTGCCCGAGCGTCGAGATGATCCGGAAATACTCCAGCCCGTCCCCTTCGACCTGAAGGGCAAGCGGCGGCTCAAACTCCCGGACCTCCGGGGGAAGAGAAGCGATCTCGCCCGCGGGAATGTAGGGGGGATTCGAGACAACGTAATCGAAGCTCCCGGCTTCGAGCACCCCCTTGCCGGTTCTGATATCGTGCTCCATCAGTTTCACCCGGTCTCCGAGATCCAGCAACTCCACGTTGCGGCGGGCGAGCTCGAGCGCATGCGAACTGGCGTCGAGTCCGACGACCTGCGCGCCCGGAAGAAATTTTGCCAGACTGACTGCGATATTTCCGCTTCCTGTGCCGATGTCGAGGATTCGCAACACCCCTGCCGGAGACTTCGACGGCGGTTCCGACGGAACCCCGCGTGCCTGCGAAATCACCTGCTCGACCAGGACTTCCGTTTCCGGACGGGGAATGAGGGTGCGCGGGTCGATTTCAAGGTGAAGCCCCATAAAATCGGTGGAACCGACGATATATTGAACCGGCTCGTGCGCGAGCCGCCTCTTCAGATGCGACTTGAACTGTGCAAGCTGGGCGGCTGTGAGGAGCTTGTCGAAATTGGTGTAAAGGTCGATTCGGCGGCAATTGAGAACATGGCAGAGCAGGAGCTCGGATGTGAGACGCGGGCTTTCAAATTCCTTCGAAGCGAGATAGTCGGAGCTCCACCCGATGAGGGCGAGAACGGTCCATCCCTTTGTGTCAACAACGGTGGGATTCATTGACGATCCGGAGCGCATTTCATCGAACTGAAGATACAGAGTACGCGCCACATAAACAAGCCCCTTATTCTGTCATCCTGAGGGAGCAAAGCGACCGAAGGATCTCTTCCAAGCGGGGAGATCCTTCGCTTCGCTCAGGATGACAAACTGAGGCATTACCAGCTCTTGTAGGGGCGGGGCATGCCCCGCCCGGCGCAGCGGGTATCGCGATCATTCCGGGCGACGCATGCGTCGCCCCTACAACCTACGATAGCATCTTCGCCACAATGAGAGTTATGTCGTCGGACTGCTCGGTGCCCTTGTTATGGGCCATGATCCCCTCGACGATCGAGGAAAGAATCGTCTGTGCGGAATCCTTCAGGTGCAGTTTTACGATCGCCTCGAGCGGCTCCTCTCCCCATTCCTCCCCCGCCTCGTTCATCGCTTCGCTCACCCCGTCTGTGAAGAGCACAAGGACGTCACCCGGGCGGAAGCGCGCCTCCCCCTCCGTATAGGGCATCAGCGCCTTCATGATACCGAGGATGATGCCCCCTTCGGAGAGGCGGTCGATGGATCCGTCCGTATGGATCAGATAGGGAGGGTTGTGCCCCGCGCTCACGTATTTCATGGCACCCGCTTCGGCGTCGATGATTCCCCAGAAAAACGTGATAAAACGGTCCGCGCCGGTATTCTCGCAGATAAGATTATTGACCCTCATGGTCAGTTCCGCGAGCGGCAGCCCCAGCGGCACGAGCGCCCGGATCGTCGCCTGAAGATTCGCCATCAGAAGCGAAGCCGGTGTCCCCTTTCCCGAAACGTCTCCGATCGCGACGACGTACCGGGAACCCTCGAGCGAAATGACGTCGTAGTAATCGCCGCCGACAAGCTTCGAGGAAAGGTTTACCGCCGCCATGTCGAACCGCGGGATCTGCGGGAGCTTTGCCGGAAGAAGTCCGCGCTGGATTTCCTTCGCGATCTGGAGCTCGTCTTCCATCTTCTGTTTTTCGATGGCTTCGCGAAACAACCGGACATTCTCCAGCGAGATCACCGCGAGGTTCCCGAGCGACGAGAGCAGCTCGAGGTCTGCCGGGCCGTACCGTTCCCCCCTCATCTTCTCCCCGAGTCCGAGAATCCCCCTCGTCTTGTTTTGAAGCCGGAGCGGAACGATCACGTGGACCCCGAGCTCCTCCAGCAACTTCCGTTCGTGCGATCCTTCTTTCCTGTGGGGCGACGCGACCAGAAAGGGCTCCGTCACTTCGGCGAAATATTCGTCCAGTTCGGGTCCCGGACTCTTGTCGAGCCGGCTCGCGACCACCTCCATTTTCCCTCCGTTGAGCAGACTGAGGAAGTACTTGCTCGCCCCCACCTGCCCCATGATGGAAAACATCAGCAACCGCGTCAGCCGGTCCGCGTCGAGGACCGAATTAAATTCTTTGCTCAGCTCAAAAAGGGTGTTCAGTTCCTGCACCTTCCGGTCAAGCCGGCGGTTCACCTGGCTCAGCTCGGTGATCATGACCCCCTTCTCGATCGCGGCGGCCGCACTGTTCGTCAGCGCCTTCACATACGTCTTTTCCTTCGGGTTGAGTTTCTTCCTCCCCATGCCGCGCCCGAAGCCCGCGATCCCCAGGCATTTGCCCTGCGAGATGAGGGGAACGGCAAGATCGATATGGTGGTCCATAAGGTAGGTCAGCCAGGGCATCTTTGCGGCATTTTCCTCTTCAGGATAGATGGGCCGGTTGGGGACGCGTTGAAGAGCGAGCTCCTGCCCGACCATTTCCTGCGGCAGGCCCTTGACCTGCTCCACTGCGAAGAGATGGCCGTCCTTGCGGAGCATGATGACCCCCCGGGACGAGAGGAGCTTGCTCATGAGGGTGAGAAGGAAATGGCCGAGGATAAACTTCAGGTCGAGGGAGGAACTGACGACCGTGCTGAATTCGAACAGCGCGGAAAGGTCGAGTCCGCTTCCCTGCCGGGTACGCTCGGATTCGGGTGGAGCTGATTTTCGCGACTTCGGCATCGTGATCCCGCCGGTCAGTGGTTCGAATTACCGGACAGGAATTTGACGAGGTGGACTTCGTTCCGGCTGCCGGGGAGCGTTTTGTATTCCACCTTGTCCATCAGGGAGCGCATGAGATGCATGCCGAGGCCTCCCCGGCGGAACTGGCTGAAATACTTCTTCATGT
This sequence comes from Bacteroidota bacterium, assembly GCA_036522515.1. Lineage (NCBI taxonomy): Bacteria > Pseudomonadati > Bacteroidota > Bacteroidota bacterium. The sequence goes on along the minus strand of DATDFQ010000062.1, from coordinate 6,231 downwards.
CGGGCGTCTTGACGGATTCCGGATCGAAGGGCTTTCCCTTGTGGATGATGACGACCTCGAACCGGGTGTCGTGGGCCAGAATCTCGAGATCGATTCCTTTCGTCGTGGAGAATTCGTACGAGTGCTTGATCACATTCGTGCAGGCCTCGTCGACGGCAAGCATGATCTTTCCGGCGGCTTCCTCGTCGAACCCGAACCGAAGGGCGGCTTCGAAGATGAAGTTCCTGACGAGGTTCAGTTTCCCCGTCTGGCTCGGGATATGGAGGTGTTCGGTTTTCACGTTCATGGATGCCCGTTTACCGCTTGTGCGCAGAGGATGGTCCTGAGATCATTTCTTCAGGCTCGTGAATTTCTGGACTGCCTCCGCCTCATCCTTTGTGATGTCGTACAGGAGCGGAAACCCGAGCAGATCGAACACATTGAAGACCTTGGGAGACATGTTCGACAGTTTGATGTCCCCCTGATTCTTCCTGACGTCCTCGATGTAGGCCATGAACACACCCAGTCCGGCGCTGCTGATATAGGTCAGATCCTTGCAGTTCACGATGATTTTATATTTTTTTCCATCCAGAAGGTCCTGGAAGGCCTTTTCGAGATCGGGCGCCGTGTGCGCGTCCAGGTACCCCTTGAGGTCGAGAACCTGAACGTTTGACGACTCCCGAACATTGATTTTAAACGTACTCATGCTGCCCTCCTGTGAGAGATGTAGTTAGTTTGATTTTCCTGTCCACCGTAACACCACGAGGGTGAGATCATCCTCGGGCGGTTCATGTTGCATGTGTGTGTCGACTGCCATCACGATCGAGTCCCGCATCCCCACCGCCGAAGTCACATCGGCGGTCTGGATGACTTCCTCGAGCCGCTCGTATCCGAATTCGTCCCCGTTTTTCGGCCGCGCCTCCGTCACTCCGTCCGTATAAAAGACCGCATAATCTCCGACCGAGAAACGGACCGTTTCTTCGGCGATGGTCTTTTTGAAGAACATGCTGGTGCCCATCCCGAGCCCGAGCCCCGTCGGCTTGATGTACGAGGTCTTTCCTCCCGAGCGGAACAGCATCGGGCAATGACCTGCCCTGGCGACCGTCATCACGCCGCTCCGCAGGTCGAGCACCGCATAGATCAGGCTGATAAAGGAACGCTTGTCGATCGTACCGATCAGGGCCTCCTGCGCGCTTGCCAGGAACTTCGCCGGCGAGCGCTCGATCCTGCAGAGCGACTGGAAGATCCCCTTCATCTCCGCCATATAGAAGGCGGCGGAGACTCCCTTTCCCGACACGTCGCCCACCAGGATCCCCAGGTTGTGGTCGTCCAGCATGGCAAAGTCGTAGTAATCACCCCCCACTTCAAACGCAGGGGTCGAAAGGGCGTCGAGGTCCACCTGCACGAGCCCGGGAATCGACTGGGGAAGCAGCTTTCGCTGCATGTCCTGCGCAAGCATCATTTCCCGCATCAGCCGCTCCCGTTCCAGGGACTTCTCGATGAGCCGTGAATTCTCGATCGCAATCGTCGCCTGATCGGCGAACGCGGAGATCAGCTCCACGTCCTCCTTGTCGAACCCGAACTCCATATCCTTGGTCGCGTAGAGGATCCCCAGAACGGTTTCGTGAGAGAGCAGGGGAACGATCACCATCGAGCTGAATTTATTGTTCAGGTCCTTGAGGTGCTGCGTCCGCCGGTCCTGCCGGACGCTGTCGATCACGACCGGCTTCCGGAGGTTCAGGACGAGTTTGCGGATCGACTGCCCCTCCGACATCATGATCGCGTCGGTATCCTCGCGCGAGATATTCTTGAGAGCAACGGTTTCACCCAGATGGTTCGAATGCGCCCCTCCGAACGGCCCCCGGGGGGCGGGTTGCCCCTGGGTGAGATTGATGATCTCGAGCCAGGAGCTTTTCGCTTCGCACACTTCGAGCGTCATCTTGGTGACCGAATCGACGAGGTCGTTGAAATCGAATACCTGGGTGACGAGCTTGCTCAGGTTATGCAGGGAGGAGACTTCGGTGCTTTTCCGGTCGAACGCCTCCGCCGTCGGAAGATGGAAGAGAGTGCTTGCGAAGGTCATCCCGAAATAGATGGCTCCCCACAGCGTGACTCCCCGTACCAGCGCTACGAGCGGGCGGGAATAGAACGTCAGAGCCGTGCTGATCGACCCCTCCCCGAAAGCCGCGATGGCGAACGCGATAAACGCGCAGAACAGGATGAACCCGTAGCCCATGCTGAAGAGTTTTTCCCTCTTCGAGAGATAGACGATCCAGGAAAGCCGGAATGAATTCACGATCATTGCGATGATGGCCAGGACAAAGATGCCCATCGGCAGCTCCCCGCGCTCCAATTGGCCGTACGGCAGCGTGGAGAGCGCGCATGCGAGCAGAAGGCCCAGGAGGATCAGGAAGTTCCTCCGGCTTCCCTTCCTTCGCCGCGCCAGAATGAGGTCGCGCAGGATGAGACCGACGATCAGCATCGTCGAACCGACCACGACACCGAACACGTTTGCGAAGATCACCGCGTCGAAGCCGGTCGGAATCAGCGCCTCGTTTTTGACCTCGAAGGAGTTGGACAACGCGAACGAGAGAAGGCCGACGCCGAGGCCGACCGGGACGACCAGGATGAGTCCGAAGCCGAGCTTTTTGACCGCGCTCTGCTCCCGTTTCCAGAGAGATTCAAGGAGAAAATAGAGCGCGACGAACGCGCCCGCCATGAAGATGTGGCGCGCGGCGTTCAGCCACCCCCACTCGATGTCCACGCTCCAGTTGACGACATCGACGACGAAGACCGCGCCGAAGAGCACGGCGCAAATCGAGAGCAGAGCCGCTTTCTTGAGTTTCCTTTTGAGGGTGGGAAGTTCCATGCCGTTCAGATCTTGTTTCTCAACCAGCCGACCGACCGGAATTTGAGGAAGTTCATGGAAGTATAGGCAAGGACGTAGACCGGAAGGGCCAACCAGGCTCCCTTCACCCCTCCATGCAGGGTCACGCCGAAGACATACGTGAGGGGGAGGAAGATCAGCCAGTGCGTCACGATCTCGACACCCATGACGAACACGGTGGATCCGCCCGCCTGGAGAGCGTTCGCGAAAATGATTCCGGCGCCGTAGAACACCTGCGCCACGCCTGCGATTTGCAGGATCGGACGGGCCACTTCGATCACGCCGTCGTTGTTCGTGATGATCAAAAGCACCGCGTCCGGGACCAAAACGAAGATGATCCCGATCGCGATGGTGAGTATGGTCGTGAGCTTGGCGGTCTCATAGCCGTAGGCATGGGCGAGCTTTTCGTCTCCCTTGCCGATCGACTGGCCGACGAGGGTCTGTCCCGCGATCCCGAACCCGAAACAGGGCATCAGAGAGATGAAGAGCCCGGAGATGACCACCTGGCTTGCGGCCTGGTCGACCGTCCCGATGATTCCGGTGATAGCGACAAACACCAGGAAGCCGAGCAGGATAAGGATGTTCTGCAGGGAAACCGGCACGGAGATTTTGACGATTTGCGCAATAACATCCCTTGAGATCGAGAAATGAGAGAAGTACTTATATTGTTTTCGATATTTCGGGGCAAAAGTTACGCCCAAAAAGAACAGCCAGCCGAGGACCATGCTCGCCGCGGACCCGAGGCCCGCGCCCGCGAGCTCCATCCGGGGAAAGCCCAGCTTTCCGAAGATGAAAATATAGTTGAAGATGATGTTGAACACGTTGATGATGATGGCCGAGAACATGAAAATCTTCGTATGTCCGATGCCGTTGAAAAATCCCCGGTAGGAAACGATGAGCAGGAAAAAAGGGAGACCCAGAAACTGATACCGCATGTACCCGGCGCCCGCTTCCGTCACCGCATCATTCTTCGAGAAGAAGTCTATGATCGCGTGGGAGAAGAAGTGCCCGAGTCCGCCGAACACAACCCCAAGAATCGCGCAGACGACGAGCGAGTTGTTGAGAACCTCGCCGGCCGCGAGATCGTTTCCTTCGCCGTGGCGGCGGGCCGTCAGGACGTGCGTGCCCGTGCTGAGGCTCGAGAAGAGGCTGGTAATCGCCCAGGTGCCGAGGAAGCCAAGCCCGAGGGCCGCGAGCTGGACCTGGGTATCTTCCAGTCTCCCGACCATCGCGGTGTTGACAATCGAAACAACCATCTGGAAAGAAAGACCCGCGACGGCGGGCGTAGCGAGCGACAGGACTTCCCGGGAGAGCTGCCTGTTAAGTCCGAGCCGCATGCCGGCGAGTGCCGTCAAAATAAAAAACCCATTCCGGCGGGCGGATGGGTTTACTCAAACGCGATGCCCCCACTAGGCCGAGAATTCACTGATGTACCGATCGACGTCCCGGGCTTGCGGCGAGGTCGGGTATTCCGTTTTGAGGCGTTTCAGAAGTGCGATGGCCTTCTCTTTGTCCCCCGCCTTTCCATAACAGCGGGCTGCAGAGGTGAGATACTCCGGCGTGTTGATCTGGTTTGATACCATACCGGCGGCCTTTTCATAGCTCGCGGCAGCTTTTGCGTATTCTCCCTTCGCTTCATGACAGGAGGCAAGACCCGACTGGGCCGAGGCCTCGAGCAGCTTGTTCCCGCTGTTGAAGCTCTCATATTGCTGCATCGACTCGTCGTATTTCCCGAGGTTGTAGTAGGCGTTGGCGAGATAGAGACGGGCGATCTCTCCGGATTCGGTGTTCCCGTAATTCTCGACGATCGCCTTCAGCCCCATGATGCCGCGCTCCCGCTGTCCGTCGATCGCCTGCTGGAACTGGGCCGGGCTCTGCGCCTGATCGTACACTCCATAGACCCTCCCCAACTCCGTGGCGGCTTTCTCGTTGCTCGCCCGCCGGTTATTGATAAAGATCAGGGTTGCCGCGATCACCACGACAAGCCCCGTGATCGCATAGCTGACATACCGCTTGTTCTCGTAGTAGAAGGACGAGGCCTTTACGTACACATTCAGCAATTCGTCCTGCTTGATCTCTTTCTTGCTGATCTTTTTCTTTGGAGTGAGCATGAATCAACGTTTCCTTTGAATGATTTGTTGGTACCCGGTGTACGCCCGGCGCGATTCGAACGCGCGACCTACAGCTCCGGAGGCTGTCGCTCTATCCATCTGAGCTACGGGCGCGCTGCACCCACATTTGGTGGTCGGAGCGGAAACAACACGTCGAATAATGTAGCAAATTTTGGGCAGATTTTCAAACCCTGGCAAGGAACGTTAGTTTCGCACTATCTCCACGCGTCGGTAATGCCGTCGCTAGCTGATTCGGTAGCCGCAACCTTTAGGTTGCGCAAACGTGTACCCCGAGATTCGGTAGCCGCAACCTTTAGGTTGCGGGCCTTTTGCGGTCCACGACCTCACGAACCGCCTCTGCCGGGATGACCCCCTCGCGCACGATTGTCAGTATCCCATGCGAAACATCAACCACCGTCGATGGCAAATTTGAGGCCGGCTCGCCGGCATCCACCACAAGATCCACAAGGCCCCCAAATAGCGACCGGAGGCTTCCGATATCCCCGGGCCCCTCCGTCCCCGAGATGTTCGCGCTCGTTGACACAATCGGGACGCCGGTTTCCTTAAGTAGCCGCCGGCAAAAGTCGTTATCGGGAATCCGCACACCCACCCTCCCACCGCTGCCCGTAAGAAGCGGATGAAGATCCCATCTACTCTTGAAGATGATCGTCAGGGGGCCCGGCCAGAACCGCTTCGCAAGCTTGGAGGCAATAGGAGGAAATTCCGCCGCCAGCATATCAAGCATCGCTCCATCCTGAATCAGAACCAACGCCGGCTTGTCATCGGCTCGACGCTTGATTTCGAAGACCCGCTGAATCGCCGCCCCATTCAGGGCATCGCAACCAAGGCCGTAGATGGTATCCGTCGGGTAAAGGAGGACGCCTCCCTTTCGGATCACCTCCGCCGCCTTGCTGACGATTTCTGAAGCTACATTTCTCACTGGACTTCGCCGTTGCTTATAACAGTTTCTCCACCGCCTCTACCACCCTTCCCACAGGAATATCCAACATGCAGACAAAGGTCTTCACCGGACAGACATCGCCACCGTGAATACTGCACGGGCGGCACGGGAGGCCCTTCGTCTCCAGGACGACGTCACGCTCCCCGATCGGCGCGAATCCAAACTCCGGCACCGTGGCTCCGAATATCGCCACGACAGGCGTCCGGACGGCCACGGCAAGATGCATCGGGGCGCTGTCATTGCAAACAAGCGCGCGGCATCGCCGGATCAACTCCGCGGATTGAAGAATGGAG
>DATDFQ010000061.1 GCA_036522515.1 Bacteroidota bacterium | reverse complement strand
ATCTCGTCGATCCGGTCGCGCAGCGATGCGGCGCGCTCGAACTCCAGGCGCTTGGCCGCCTCGATCATCTCGTACTCGAGCCGGGCGAGCAGTGGGCCCGGACCCTCCTCGTGGATGGCTTGCAGGAGCCCGCTCACCTCGTCGCGATCGCCGGTGCCAATCGCATCGGCGACGGACGTCGAGCGCAGGATCTCTTCGACACTCTTCCTCACCGTGACCGGCTCGATGCCGTGCGTGCGGTTGTACTCGAGCTGCTTCTGCCGGCGGCGATCGGTCTCGTCGATCGCGCGGCGCATGGAATCCGTGATCGCGTCGGCATAGAGGATGACGCGGCCGCGCACGTTGCGGGCGGCGCGCCCGGCGGTCTGGATCAGCGAGCGCTCCGAGCGCAGGAAGCCCTCCTTGTCGGCGTCGAGGATCGCGACGAGCGAAACCTCCGGGAGATCGAGCCCCTCGCGGAGCAGGTTGACCCCGACGAGGACGTCGAAATCGCCCAGCCGGAGATCGCGCAGGATCTCGACACGTTCGAGCGCGTCGATCTCGGAATGAATATAGCGTACTTTAATGGCGATGTCGCTCAGATACTTCGCAAGGTCCTCCGCCATCCGTTTCGTCAGAGTCGTCACGAGGCATCTCTCGTTGCGCTTGGTGCGCTCCCGGATCTCGGCGATCAGGTCGTCGATTTGATTCTTGGCGGGGCGAACGAAGACCTCGGGATCGACGAGGCCGGTGGGCCGGATGATTTGCTCGACGATGACGCCGCCCGATTTCTCGAGCTCGTACTGGCCCGGCGTCGCACTGACGAAAATGACCTGATTCACCGACGCTTCCCACTCCTCAAACGTCAACGGACGGTTGTCGAGAGCGGAGGGGAGCCGGAAGCCGTGCTCGACGAGGGTATTCTTGCGCGAACGGTCGCCGTGCCACATTCCGCCGATCTGGGGTACGGTGACGTGCGATTCGTCCACGATCATCAGGAAGTCCTTCGGAAAATAATCGAGGAGGCAGTAGGGCCGCGAGCCGGGCGCGCGCCCGGCGATATGCCGCGAGTAGTTCTCGATGCCCGCGCAGTACCCGATCTCGCTCATCATCTCCATGTCGAACCGGGTTCGCTGCTCGAGCCTCTGGGCTTCGAGCAACTTTCCGACCTTCCTGAGGTAGTCGAGGCGTTCCGCCAGCTCCTCCTCGATCCCCTTGAGAGCGCGCTCCAGCGTCGGCGCGGAGGTCACGAAGTGCTTTGCGGGATAGATGATCTCCGTTTCCCGTTCCGCGATGACCTGCCCGGTGAGGGGATTGATGGAGGCGATCTGCTCGATTTCGTCGCCGAAGAGCTGAATGCGCACGCCCTGCTCCACTTCGTACGCGGGGAGAATCTCGATGACGTCGCCGCGAACGCGGAACACGCCCCGCTTGAAATCAAAATCGTTCCGCACGTAATGGATGTCGAGCAGCTTCCGCAGCAGGACGTTGCGCTCGATGCGCTGGCCCTTCCTGATGGGGATCATCTGCTTCAGCCATTCGTCCGGGGCCCCGATCCCGTAAATGCAGCTGACGGAAGCGACGACGATGACGTTCGTGTCCCCGCTCAGGAGTGCGGCCGTGGCCCGGAGGCGAAGCCGGTCGATCTCGTCGTTGATCGACGCGTCCTTCGCGATGTAGGTGTCGCTCGAAGGGATGTACGCCTCGGGCTGGTAATAGTCGTAGTAGGAAATAAAGAATTCGACCCGGTCGCGCGGGAAGAACCCCCTGAATTCCGCGAAGAGCTGGGCGGCGAGGGTCTTGTTATGCGACATCACCAGGACGGGCTTGTTGATCTCCCTGATCAGGTTGGAGATCGTGAAGGTCTTCCCGCTGCCGGTCACGCCCATGAGGGTCTGGTACCGGTCGTTGCGGAGAACGCCTTCGGTCAATTGCCGGATCGCTTCCGGCTGATCGCCTTCGGGCTGAAAGGGGGAGACGAGATGGTACGGCATGGGTGAAATCTATGGAATTATCGGGAGGATTTCAACGGGGAACGGGCACCGGAACGTTCTGCGTCCCCGGTGGGTGCGGCGCGGAGCGCCGCGGTATGCGTTCCCACGCAGAGCGTGGGAACGAGAGACGGCATGTCATCCTGAGGGAGCGGAGCGACCGAAGGATCTAGCGCACGGAGGGACGGAGATCCTTCGCTGCGCTCAGGATGACAATCGAGCTACTCATATCTCAGGGCGTCGATGGGATGGAGGAGGGATGCTTTCCGGGCGGGATAGAATCCGAAGAAGACGCCGACGAGCATCGAGAAAAAAACCGCCAGGATGATGGAGTTCGCCGTGATGAACGTGGGCCAGCCGGCGATCTTCGATATGAGTCCGGAGCCGCCCACGCCCAACCCGATCCCGAGCAGCCCTCCCAGCACGCTCAGAACGAGCGCTTCCATCAGAAATTGCGTCAGGATGTCGACCTTCCGGGCCCCGATCGACATGCGAACGCCGATCTCCCGCGTCCTCTCGGTCACGGAGACCAGCATGATGTTCATGATCCCGATTCCCCCGACGATCAGCGAGACGGACGCGATGCTTGCGAGGAGCGTCGTCATGATGCGGGTGGTCTGGGTCTGGGCGTCCGCGATTTCGGTCTGGGTCCGGATGGTGAAATCGTTGTCGTCCGATGCGCCGAGCTTGTGGCGCGCTCGAAGCAGATCCGTCATCTCCTGTTGCGCCTCGGGAATCTGAGCCTTGGTCACCGCCGAAGCGAGGAAGCCCCAGCTCCGTGTATTTCCCATCAGCCTCTTCTGGAGCGTCGTGTAGGGCATGATGATCAGATCGTCCTGGTCCTGACCCATCGCATTCTGTCCCTTTGCTTTCAGGGTGCCGAGGACCTTGAAGGGGGTGTTGCGGATCCTGAGCGTCTGACCGATCGGATCGGCGTTATCAAAAAGCTGTTGGACGATCGTCTGGCCGATCATGCAGACTTTCGTCGCGGCGCGTACGTCCTGGTCGGTAAAAAACTCGCCGGAGGCGACCTGCCAATCCCTGATCGAGAAAAGATCGACCGTCCCCCCCTGGAGAACCGTTCCCCAGTTGACGTTTCCGTAGACGATCTGTCCGCCGCTCCGCAGAAGCGGGCTGACGTAGGCTACGGCGGGGCATTGCTCCTTCGCGGCCTGGGCATCCTCTTCGGTCAGCGACGTGCCGGTGCCGGCGCCCGCCATGATCCCGCCTCTGGTGGTCGTCCCGGGAAACACCATCAACACGTTCGTCCCGAGACTGCTGATTTGTGCTTCAACCGAGGTCTGCGCGCCCTGGCCGATCGCCACCATCGCGATCACCGCGCCGACGCCAATGATAATGCCGAGCATCGTCAGAAGCGACCGCATCTTCTGCCGGAGCAGCGAGTCGAACGAGATCCTTAGTATTTCGATTAGACGCATCATCTGCCGCGGCCGCCTCCGCCGCCGCCGCCTCCGGGTCCGCCCATTCCGCGCGGGCCAAAAGGATTATTCTGTTGGTTGGGGGCGCTCGCGGTCTCGGCGGCTGCGAATCCGATTACGACTTCGTCGCCTTCCTTGAGTTCTCCGCCCGCAAGCTCTACATACCGGTTGTCATTGAGCCCGAGAGTCACCGTCACGGACTTGAGGTTCCTGTCGGCATCGAGCACCCAGATCTGCTGCGTCCGCGGCGCCCGGGATTCCTTCGAGCCGTCGCCGCCGCGGTTTGCCCACGCGCCTCTCTGACCGCCTTGCTGCCGTCCTTCGCCGCCTCCGGGCCTGCCGCCCTGGCCCTGGCCACCCTGGTTCCGTTCACCCTGGCCTTGCATCCCCTGGCGCTGGCCGCCCTGCTGTCGTCCTGTATCCGGCTGTCCTCCGCTCATCGAAGCCGCCGGCTCCGCGGATTTCGGCACGGCGTCGGAGGGGGGTTGGAACCGCAGCGCGAGCGTCGGGATGCGGAGGGCGTTGTCCCGCCTGTCGATCAATATTGACACGGTCGCAGTCATGCCGGGCCGGAGTTTCAAATCGGGATTCGGAACGTCGATCACGACGGTGTACGTCACCACATTCTGCACGGTCACCGGAGCGAGCCGGACCTGCGAGACGCTGCCGCGAAATTGCTCGTCTGGATACGCGTCGACGGTGAACGTCACGCGCTCTGATTCCTTGATCTGTCCGATGTCGGCTTCGTCGACGCTCGCCTCAACCTGCATGTGCGTCAGATCGTTGCCGATCGAAAAAAGCGTGGGGGTTTGAAGGCTCGCTGCGACCGTCTGGCCGACGTCGACCACGCGGGAAATGATGACGCCGTCGATGGGCGAACGGATCGTCGCATAAAGAAGATTCACCTTCGCGCGGTCGAGCGCCGCCTGCGTTTGCTTGAGCTGGGCGACCGCTCCTTCGTACGAGGTCTTCGCCGCGTCGTAATCCGCCGCAGAGACGAGGTTTTTCTTGAACAGCTCATCCGTCCGGTCATACGTCCGCTTCAGCCCGTCGACCTGGGCTTTGTTGCGCTCGAGGTTCGCCTGGGCTTCGTTGACGGACGCCTGGAGGAATGTCGGATCGATCTCCGCGATCACCTCCCCTTTCTTGACGACGCTGTTGAAGTCGACGTTGATCTTCGAAATCGTCCCCGACACCTGGCTCCCCACCTGAACGGTCTTGACGGGGTTGATGACCCCGGTCGCCCTCACCTGGATCACCACGCTGCCGCGCGATACCTTCTCGGTCCGGTACCGGGGGTCCTTTGAGGCCGAACTTGAGAGCCAGAGATACCCGACGGTCCCGAGGACGACGATCGTTATCAGCACATAGAGATAGATTTTCTTCATGATATTCAGTTCGAATAAAGGATTATGGCCTACAATTCATCCAGCGGTCTTCGACCCTGGAAGCCGTCCTGGGTCCGGTGCCAGGAATGGATGTCGCTTTCCCCCACCTTCCAGCAAAGATAGACTTCGTCTCCATTAGACCGCATATGAGGAAAATCGATTAATCCTTCGTCGAGCCCTTTGATCAATATCCCTTTCTTGTCCAGATTCTTGGCTATTTCGACCAATCGCTCCAGTTCCGGGGGGAAGAACCGTTCGCCGTTCGGCCCGGTCCCGCCGAAATACTCGTGCCGGTAGACGTCAAACCCCCGGGCATCGAGCTTCTTTTTCAGGGCCACCAGCTCGTCGATCAGGGGCGTGATTCCCATGAGCATCCTTCTCGCCTGCTCGAGCGTGAAATGCTTTTTGTGAAGGTACTCTTTCAAGTCTCCCTTAGAGAAACGCCTGTTTCCTAAGATTCATTCCCGGATTGGAGGCGGGCTCCCCCGCCGGCGCCCCTCAGAACCAGGTAGGCCAGGAGAGCGAACATCAGGACGGAGAGGTAATCCATATCCCACAGAAAACGAAACGCCTTGTATCCGAAGGCCAGGTTCAACGGCAGGCCCGTGTCGTCGTCGTCGAAGGGAGTCACGAAATGAAGAAACGCTCCCAGGACGCCTATCAACGCGCCGCCTGCGATGAGGCCGGAGGAGAGGAGCGTCCCCTCGCTTTCCTCCATGTCGTCGGGCTTGCGCTTGTAGACCCTGTCGGCGATTTTCCGGACGAGGCCTCCCACAAAAATCGGAAGCGTGGAGGAGAGAGGGAGATAGACGCCCACGGCGAACGTGAGCGAATGCATCCCCATCAGCTCTATGAACAGCGCGATGCAGACGCCGATCATGATGAGCCCCCACGGCAGTTTCTGCTCGAGAAGCCCGCCGATCAGAACGGCCATCAGGTTCGCCTGCGGGGCGGCAAGTTGCTGGCCCCCGATCCCGTCGATCCGCCGCTTGACCGCGAGGCCCGATTGCTGGTCGACGAGATAATTGCCGGGCTCCACCCCCTCGACCCCGCTCACCTTCGCGAGCAGGTACGACTTTCCGTCGCGCGCTTCGATCGGTTCCGCATGTTGCATCGCGGCGGCCGGGGGAGGAAACGGTTTGTCGAGCGCGATCTCCTTCGTCTGGCTCGTGTTGAGAAGAATCATCGTGTACCCGACGACGGAGGCGGAGGTCACGACGCCGATCAGGAGCCCGAGTTGCTGGGCGCGCGGCGTGGAGCCTACGAGAAACCCCGTCTTGAGGTCCTGCGCGGTGGTCCCGGCGTTGCTGATCGCGATGCAGACGACGGCGCCGATGACGAGCGCCAGATAGGTGTACGACGACCCCCCCCATCCGACCAGGAGGAAGATCAGGCAGGTTCCCATTAGTACCGCGATGGTCATTCCGGAGAGCGGGCTCGAGGATGAGCCGACGATCCCGGTGATCCTCGCCGACACCACCGAGAACAAAAATCCGAAAAGTACGATGAGCCCGGCGCCCAGGAGATTCATGCGGAAGGTCGGCACCAGCCAGATGAAAAATACGAGTGCGAGAGACCCGAAGGCGACCACGCTGATCGGCGTATCCCGTTCCGTCCTCTCAATATGCGCATGGCCGCCGTTCCCGAGCCGCTCCGCCGTGAGCTGTTTGAAGGACGCGCTCAGTGAGTCCCAGATCGCCGGCAGCGCCCGGAACAACCCCAGGATCCCTCCTGTCGCGACCGCCCCCGCGCCGATGTACTTGATGTAGCTGCGCCAGATCTCGTACGGGCTCATCTGGCTGATCAGCTTGGTCGCCGGATAGATCGCCTCCGTCGCGCTCTTGCCCGCGAAGGCGATGATCGGACCGATGATGAAGGAGGAGAGCAACCCGCCCGCCGCCATGATCACGGAGGTTTGCCAGCCGATGATATACCCCACCCCCATCAGTTCGGGCGACACATCCATCCCGATCGAAGAGCCCGGGTACGAAGCGAGATCCACCGTGGGAGTCGGTTTCCAGAACCCGAAGATCGACGGCATGATCTTGAAGATCGCGCCGATCCCCATCCCTTTGAAGATCTTCGCGGCGCTCGTGCCCCCGGTCTCGCCCGCTTTCAGGATTTCCGCGCAGGCCGTCCCTTCGGGGAACCGGAGATTTCCGTGCTCCTTGACGATGAGATACCGGCGGAGAGGAATCATCATCAGGACTCCCAGAACCCCTCCGGTCAGGGCGATGAGGAGCGTGAGCGACGCGCTCAAGGCGTACCCCAGGAAGATCAGCGCAGGAACGGTGAAGACCACCGCCGCCGCGATCGATTCACCCGCGGAACCGACGGTCTGGACGATGTTGTTCTCAAGGATCGTCGATTTGCCGAGTTTCTTGAGAATCGTGATCGACATGACGGCGATCGGAATCGACGCGGATGTCGTCAATCCGACTCTCAGGCCGAGGTAGACCGAGGCAGCCCCGAAGATGATTCCGAGGACCGAACCGAGGATCAGCGCGCGGAACGTGGCCTCCGCGGGCGATTCGGTCGCGGGGACATACGGCTTGAAATGCTGGAGCGCGGGGGAAAGCTGGCTCGAAGAGTCTCCTGCGGCGCCGGGGGTGGATGGAGGCATGGGGAGTCCCTCTACTTCACACGCTCGAACTCGAAGACCGACGGATGCTCTGTCTTACCCTCCATGAGCATCGTCCACTGCTGCGAAAAGTGGTCGGCGTCTTTGAACGTGAACGTAAGCGCGTGCATGTAGTTTTCCTTCTTGTCCGCGAGATTGGTGACATCGATCAGCTTGAAGCTCATCTTCAGGCCGTCCTTCGAGAGGCCCGTGGCGCGCATGCGCGGCTGGTTTCCCATGGAACAGTAGTGCGTCATCATCACCTTGTCGCCGTTGGGATGATACATGGTGATCATGGCCTCTTTGTTCTCCGCCATGTCGAGCGTCTCCATGAGCGAGGTCCCGGCGGATACCATCTTGTAGGTGATCGTCACCGGCTTTCCCTCCTCATCCTTTCCCTGCCATGTGCCGACGAGGGACTTGAGCCTCTCAAACGCAGGAACGGTCCTGGCGTTATCGGGGGGCGTCCCCGCCCGGAGCGTCAGGGAGCAGACCGCAAGCAGAGCCGCAAGGAATGTGGTTTTCATATGGTACCTCCGTCGATAAGTGATGATGAGTGTGGTGCCGGCCGGGCGCGTGCGTGTGCCGAACCCGGGGAGCGGGGACCGGAACGTCGCGGAGCAGGGGATCAGGGAACGTTCTTGAGTATCGCGAGAAGGAATTTCCAGAATCTCTCGACCGAATCGATATAGATTTTTTCGTCCGGCGAATGGACCCCCTCCAGCGTCGGGCCGAACGAAATCATGTCCATTCCCGGGACCCGTTCCCCGATGATCCCGCATTCGAGCCCGGCGTGGATCGCCTTGACGCTGGCTTCCTTCCCGAAGAGAGACTTGTACGTTTCCTTGCAGAGCTTCAGGACCTGCGAATTCATGTTCGGCTTCCACCCGGGGTACCCGTCCGAAACCTCGGCGGTCGCGCCTGCGAGCTCGAAAATGGATTGGACGGTCAGCACGGCTTCGTCGAGCTCGGAAGCGACGGAACTCCGCTGGCTTGTCGCCAGTGCGACACCCTTTGCGCCGGTGTTGACGACCGCGACGTTCGTCGACGTCTCCACGAGTCCCGGAATGTCGGCGCTCATCTTGAGGACGCCGTGGGGGAGAGCCGAGATCGCCTTCAGGATCGAATCCTGCTCGGCTTTCGTGATCACCTTCGATTTCGCCTGGGCCGGGAGCTCCGAGAGGGCGACCGTGAGGTCGGGGTCGACCGATGCCAGTTCCCCCTTCAGCGTGACGTTCGAATACTTCACGGCGGCGTCGGCTTCCGCGAGTTTTTTCTTCGGGAGGAACACTACCGCCGCGCACTCGCGCGGGATCGCGTTGCGCTTGTTTCCGCCGTCGATCGACGCGAGCCGCGCGCCGAGAGGGTTCAACCGGAGAAGGACCCGGTTCAGGATTCGTATCGCGTTCCCCCTCCCCTTGTCGATTTCCAGCCCGGAATGCCCGCCCTTCAGGCCGCTCACAGCCACGCGGCAGGCGACGGAGCCTTCTGGCGGAGCTTCAAACTTCACGCGCCAGGTTCCGACCGTGTCCTTTCCCCCCGAGCACCCGACGTAGAGCGAGCCCTCCTCCTCCGAGTCGAGGTTGAGAAGAATCTTGCCGTCGAGAAAATCGGCGGTGAGGCCGGCCGCGCCGGTCAGGCCGGTCTCCTCGTCGATGGTGAAGAGGAATTCGAGCGGGCCGTGCTCGATGGTGTTGTCCTCCATGAGCGCGAGATTCGTCGCCACCGCGACGCCGTTATCGGCGCCGAGCGTCGTCCCGTCCGCCATCACGACGTTGTCCTTCCGCACGAGGACGATCGGATCGGTGGTGAAATCGTGCACCTTGTCGGCGTTCTTTTCGCAGACCATGTCGAGGTGGCCCTGAAGCACGACGCCCCGGGCCCGCGTGAGGCCCGCGGAGGCGGATTTCTTCACCACGATATTGCCGGTCCGGTCCTGCATCGCCTGCAACCCGAGCCTCTTGGCGGTATCGATGACGTACTCCGCGATCGCGCCCTCGTGCTTGGAGCAACGGGGGATGCGGGAGATCTCCGCGAAGTATTTCCAGACAAGCTCGGGCTTCAGGCCCCTGATGGCATCCGACACAGACGGTTTCTCCTGATGATTGCTGTTATGCGAGTTCGCTCTTGCTTGTGGCGGCACGGACAAGGAAGAGGCACATGATACCGAACGCTGCCGCCGCAATGAGGTCTCCCCCCAAACCGAGCTTGTCGAAGTAGTTCTTGCCGATGTTCAGGGTATCGCCGAGGTCGCCCCCAAAGCCGATGAGGATCGCGATCGCTATGCCGGCGAGCGAGCCGCCCGCGACCAGACCGGTCGAATAGAGCATCCCCGGACCGATTTCACTTTCTTCGTGTTTGCCGGAGATCTTTTCAGAGAGCACCCGCATCAGGCCGCCGATGAAGATCGGAAACGTCGTCGAGAGCGGCAAATAGGCTCCCACCGCCCAGGAGAGCGCGTGGACCCCGGCGAGCTCGATCACGATCGTCGCAAAGACCCCGACGAAGACCGGCCCCCAGGGAAGTTGCTGCGCAAGGAGGCCCTTGATGATCGTCGCCATCAGCGTCGCCTGCGGAGCGGAGAGTTTTGCGGAACCGATGCCGTGGATCTCGCCCGGGACCGATTTGTCCATGATAAAAAGCGTCACGCCGATCGCCGCGGTGGAGGCGAGCACGCCGATCAGCAATCCGATCTGCTGTTTGATCGGCGTCGAGCCGACGAGGTAACCGGTCTTCAGATCCTGCGACGTCGCCCCGGCGTTCGCGGCGGCGATGCACACCGTCGATCCGATGAGAAGCGCGACCGCCTGGTATTCCGCTCCCGTCCATCCGATCGCCACGAAGATGAGGCACGTCGCCATCAGCGTCGCGATCGTCATGCCGGAGATCGGGTTCGACGAAGAGCCGATGATCCCGACGATCCGGCTTGAAACGGTGACGAAAAAGAACCCGAAGACGACGATCAGCACCGACATGATCAACGACCCGGGGAATGTCCCGGGCATGTTCGGAAGGACCGCCATGATGACGACGAGAAGGAGCGAGCCGCCGACCACCCATGTGATAGGGATGTCGCGCGCAGTCCGCACCTGGGATGCCGCTCCGGCCGAACCGCCGCGCAAATCGGCAAGACTGTCCTTGAAGGAGGAGACGATCGTCGGAAGGCTGCGCGCCAGCGTGATGATTCCCGCCGCCGCGACGGCCCCGGCGCCGATATACCGGATATACGCCCGGTAAAACCAGTCCGCATGGGAATGTCCCGCGATCCAGGCGTCGGTGAAACTCAGCGCCTTGAGGTCCGCGATCACCCGGTCGTCAGAAACGAAGAGCGAAAGGAGCGGGATCAGGACGAGCCAGGAGAGCACGCCTCCCGAAACGAGGTTTCCGGCGTTCTTCGGCCCGATGATGTAACCGACGCCGAGATATTCCGGAGTAATGTCGCTGTTCAGAGTGGCGTTCGGGTAGGTGCTCTTCCCGCCGCTCTGAAGGATCGGCTGCTGTTTCCAGAGGCCCAGCACTTCGTTGAGAAATTTGTAGCCGATCGCGAACCAGAGGCCCGCGAAGACTTTTTTCGCAAGCGAACCTCCCTTCTCGCCGGCAATCAGCACATCCGCGCACGCGGTCCCTTCCGGATAGAGAAGGTTCCCGTGCTCCTTGACGATGAGCGAGCGACGCAGCGGGACCATGAAGAACACCCCGAGGAGCCCGCCCACCAGCGCGAGCGTGAACACCTGCATGTACTGAAAATAGTGTTCCCCTCCGGAGAGAAAGATCAACGCGGGCACCGTGAAGACGACGCCCGCGGCGACCGATTCGCCCGCGGAGCCGATCGTCTGAACTATGTTGTTCTCGAGAATCGTCGATTTGCCGAGTTTCCGGAACACGGCGATCGCGAGGACTGCGATCGGAATCGATGCGGATACCGTCAGGCCCGCCCGGAGGGCGAGGTAGACGGTCGCTGCGCCGAAGATGATCCCGAACAACGCCCCGAGTACGATCGCCCGCGGTGTGAATTCGGGGATGATCGTCTCCGCCGCGATAAACGGCTTGAACTCGGGAGTTGATTTCGTGCTGGTTTCAGCCATAGAGCCTTCCTCTCGTTAGTGCCCGGAGATGATAGGATTAGTTGAGATGACCGCGGTTGAGAAGCGCCTTCAGGACGTAACCGGCGATCTGTGGATTTTCCTTGAACCTCCTGATGGAATACTGGTACCACTGTTTCCCGAACGGGACATAGATCCTCAGGCGGTGGCCGTCGCGCAGGATCCGTTCTCGCAGCTCGGGGCGGACGCCGAGGAGCATCTGAAATTCCACTTCCGCTTCCGGCACGCGAAGTTCGCGGATCAGGCGATACCCCGCCTCCACCAGCGCGGCGTCGTGCGTCGCGATACCGACCCGGGCGTGACTCCTGAGCATGAGCTCCAGCACCTCGATGAAATTCCGGTTGATGCCGGCCCTGTCTTTAATGGCGATCGCCTCCGGCTCGACGTAGATCCCCTTGCAGAGCCTGAAGCTCTTCAACCCATCGCCCAGCAGGGCCTCGGCGTCGGCGCGCGTCCGTTTCAGGTATGCCTGGAGGACGATCCCGAGGTTGTCGAATTCCTTGCGAAGCTGGCGATAGACCCAGATCGTGTCGGAGGTGCAGGAGGAGTCCTCCATGTCGATCCGGATGAAATTGTTGAGCGCGCGGGCGTGGGCTGCGATGCGGCAGGTATTATCGAGACAGAAGGCGCGGTCGAGTTTCAGGCCGAGCTGGGAGAGCTTGATCGAGACGTTGGAGTCGAGCCCCCCGTCGTGAATGGTGTCGAGCACGCGGATGATCATTTCGGTCCCGGCGGCGGCCTCTTCGCGGAGATGAATGTCCTCGCCGAGAACATCGAGCGTGGCCATCGCCCCCTTCGAGTTGAGGTCCCGCACAACGCGGACCGCGTCGGAGATTTCCTCACCCGCGATATAGCGGTTTGCGAACTGTCGGATAATGGGCTTGGGGACGGCAGGGAGTGTCGCTACGACGAGCTTGTTCAGGACGTTCATCGGTTCATCATTGGTGCCTGCGTTCAGACTTTTGACCGCAATTATGTGATGTGATGGTAAACGCGCCCGGACTGCTGAATATAGGGAAGGCACCCGTTAAAATCAAGCACGCGACCTGAAGGTCGCGCCTACCGATGTCCCGGGCACGGTAGGCGCAGGCTTTAGCCTGCGTTAAACAGCACGCGACCTGAAGGTCGCGCCCACCGATGTCTCGGGCTTGGTAGGCGCAGGCTTTAGCCTGCGTTTGTTTGCCCCGTCAGTGAAATATGAGGTTCACCACCCAGACAGACATGAGGACGGCTACGATATCGGCGACAATCCCGGCCGGGACCGCCTGCCGCGTCCGGGAAATCCCCACCGAACCGAAATAGACCGCCAGGACATAGAACGTCGTTTCGCCGCTCCCCATCATCACCGCGACCATGCGCCCGACGAGCGAGTCGGCGCCGTGGGTCTTGACGATCTCCGCCATCAGGCCGAGCGCACCGCTTCCCGAGAGCGGCCGGATCAGGGCCATCGGAAGAGCCTCCGGGGGCATGCCGATGAGTCTTGTCACGGGAGAGAGAATCGAAGCGAGAATCTCCATCGCGCCGCCGGCGCGGAAGATGCCGATCGCCACGAGCATCGCGACGAGATACGGGATGACGCGGACCCCGACATTAAAACCTTCCTTCGCTCCCTCTACGAAGGCTTCATAGATTTTCACCTTCTTCAGCGCGCCGTAGAGGACGATGAAGAGGATCAGCGCGGGAATCGCGAGGATCGAGAGGATCGTGATGATATCGGCGAACGTCGAGAGCATTCCGGTCAGCTCTTTTCCCCCTCGAGCTGCCGCCTGAAGAGCGGAAGCCTTGCGAGGAGCTTTGCCGTCGTGATCCCCACGGTCATCGTCACGGCGGTCGCGACGATGACGGGCCCGAGAATTTCGGTGGGATTCGCCGAGCCGGCGGCAGCGCGGATCGCGATCACGGTCGCGGGGATGAGCTGAAGGTTGCTGGTATTGATCACCAGAAAAGTGCACATCGCGTCGGTGGCCGTCCCCGCCTTTTTGTTCAGCTTGTTCAGTTCCTCCATCGCCTTGAGCCCGAGGGGGGTCGCCGCGTTGGCGAGCCCGAGCATATTCGCGGACATGTTCATGATCATCGCGCCCATCGCGGGATGATCGGGCGGAACATCGGGGAAGAGCCGGGTGGTCAGGGGCTTCAGGAGCCCCGCGAGCTTTGAGACGAGCCCTGCCTGCTCGGCGACCTTCATGATCCCGAGCCAGAGCGCCATGATGCCGATCAGCCCGATCGCGAGCTCGACCGCGGTCTTCGCGTACTTGATGATGCCGTCGTTCGTCACCGCATTGAGTTTCACAAATCTGACCGGATCGAAGACGATTTCCGGAATCCGGTTCGGTGAATTTGCGCTGGGCCACGCCACGCGGGCGAGCAGGAAGTCGGGGTTTCGCTGCGCTTTAAAGAGGTCTTTCCAGAGATCAGGCGTGTTGGCATCGACAAACACGTGCAGCGCGCCCGCGACGTATTCGGCCTTTTGCCGGATCGTGTCTTTCACCGAACTGCCGTAGGCGGCGTTGAAGTCGGCCGGCGTGACGATGAGCGTGCACGGGAGAGCTTTGGTGTCCTGCCCCGGATTATCCCATTGGTCGGGATGCTCGATCGTGACGCTGATTTGTTGTCCGTTATGGTAGGTGTTCGCGGAGAGGTCTCGGGCGTCGCTCCAAATCGCAACCCCGACGCCGATGGAAATCAGTGCGAGCCAGATATAATTGAGCATCGAGTGCCAATATAGCGGATTCCGCCTCTGATGTCAATACTCGAAATTTGAATGTTGTCGCAGGCTGACGCAATATCTCCCAAAATCGTCATGCTGACATGCTCCAGGTCAGCATCTTAAAACGTTTTTAAAAAAACCCCGACCTAGGACATGTCGCGACGACGCCTATTGGTGAAAGGGAGATGTTGCGTAAAAATCCCCCATTTCAGGCATGATTTTCCGGCGTCCTATTTTCCTGACAGAGCGACCTAATGGATACGCAATCGGCGGCCTTCTCCTTTGGCAAGTCTGGGGTTAACATATTTTAATCCCCGGCCTTTATCCGCCGATTGTCGCCGGATTTCCGAAGGTACCGTTCCAGGACGTCCTTCATTCAATAATAGTGCCGGAACGAAGGGGACGCCGTTGGCATGGGCTTTGTGGCTTAAGCTCTGCAGTTTCACTCACTAACGAAAGGAGAAACACCATGCGTACCTCATTATTCGCAACTGCGCTCATCGCGATGGCAATGCTGTCATCGCCGGATCGTTCAGCGGCGCAGACGTCGATGGGCCTCAACATCCGCAACGGAAGGGTGGAGAATTTCTATATGGCGATCGGCGACTACTACCGCGTTCCCGAGCGGGAAGTCACGATCATCCACGAGCGGGGAATTGCGGAAGACGAGGTGCCTGTCGTCTATTTCATCGCGCGGCACTCCAGATACTCGCCGTCTGATATCTGTCAGATGCGTGTCCGCGGAGACAGCTGGGTGGACATTTCCGACAGATGCGGCGTATCGCGTGACGCCTACTATATTAACGAATCGGGCGTCTCCGGGCCGCCTTTCGGGCATGCCTACGGTTACTGGAAGAAGCACCGCCGGGAAAGGTTCTCGGACAATGATGTCGTCACTGCCGTGAACGTGCACTGGATGAAGGACCGCTACGGCTGGAGCGCTCCCGAGGTGATCAAATACCGGTCGAACGGTGAGAGCTTTGCCGATATCCATGAAAAATTCCGGTCGCGGGGGGACCATGAAGGAAAAGGTCATGGCAATGGCAACGGCCGTGGCAACGGCAACGGCCGCGGAAACGGCAAGCACAAAGGCTGGAAGTAACTCGCGATAACGAAGCCCTCAATCTCAACCGCAACAATCGGGGGCTGATGCTGAAACGGAATCCCGGCCTGCACACGCGGGCCGGGATTCTTGTATAATATCCGGACCAAATCCACGAACCTGGCACGGTGCCTAATTTTGTCATCCTGAGCGAAGCGAAGGATCTCGTAGATCGTCGTGTGGAGATCCTTCGCTTCACTCCGTTACGCTCAGGATGACATTAACGAATTTGGAATATCCTCCCCAAAGTGGTATTTTGATTCATACTTTTCTGAAACCTGATCCACTCAACCGAAGGAGTTTTTGATGAAAATAGCATTCATTCCCGTGATGGCTCTCGTCTTGATGGCGTGCCAGGGAAACACTCAAGAAAAAGTGCAGATAAAGACCCAGAAAGACAGCGTCAGCTACGGCATCGGAATGAACATCGCCAATAATTTCAAGCGGCAATCGGTCGACATCGATCCGTTGGTCTTCACGCAGGCGGTCAAGGATGTGATGTCCGGAGGAAAGACCCTGATGACGGAGGACCAGGCGACGGACGCGCTCGCGGGGCTCCAGCAGCGGATGATGGCCTCGCAGGCAGAGCGGATGAAAACGCTTGGCGACAAGAACAAAAAGGACGGCGAGGCGTTTCTCGCCGAGAACAAGAAGAAACCGGGAGTGGTCACCACCGCCTCCGGGTTGCAATACAAGATTATGAAGGCAGGAACGGGACCGAAGCCGACCCTGAGCCAGACAGTCACGGTAAACTACAAGGGCACGCTGATCGACGGGACGGAGTTCGACAGCTCGTACAAAAGGGGTCAGGCCGTGACCCGCGCCGTGAGCGGTTGGATCCAGGGCTGGGTGGAAGCGTTGCAGCTGATGCCGGTCGGATCGAAGTGGCAACTCTTCGTCCCCCCGAGCCTCGCCTATGCGGACCAGCCCGCCGGCCCGCTTATCGGCCCCAATTCGACGCTGGTGTTCGAACTCGAGCTGATTTCGGTAAAGTAATTCCGGGGGGAACCGATGTGAAGGTAACAGCCGGCGGATACCGCCAGGAAACATGAAACCTAGGAGCATCAAGAAGATCAGTCCCAATGAGCTCAGACTGATATGGGACAACGGACACGAAAGCACCTACACCTTCGAGGACCTGCGCGATTTCTGTCCGTGCGCGACCTGTTCCGGCGAGACGCTCCTCATGCATTCTTACAGGCCCCCGGAACCCGACCGCACCGTCGCCGGGCGTTACGATCTGAAGGAGATCCAACTGGTCGGGTCGTACGCAATTCAACTTCACTGGGGGGACGGCCATGCCACCGGGATTTATACATGGGAGCTTCTGCTCAGGAAGTGCGGGTGCCCCGAGCACTCGCCCGCGGAAACGCACAGGGAATAGACTCAGAGACTTTTTTTCTCCAATAGGTCAGCGATGAAACAAAGGCCGTCGATTTTTTGCCGCTCCTTCGCCTGGTCCGCAGCCCTGGTTCTCCTCTTGTTCCTCGTATGCGAAGGTTGTACCCAACCGGCAAGCGGGCCCGATCCCGCCGCCTTCCGGAAGGAAATTCAGGAGTGGCAGTCGACGCGGCTTACGCGGTTGACTCGCGACGACGGCTGGTTGACCCTTTGCGGCCTCTCCTGGCTTAAAGAGGGGGAGAACAAGCTCGGGAGCGACTCCACGAATACGGTCATCCTCCCTGCCGGCAAGGCGCCGGCGGTCGCCGGATCGATCTGGCTCGAACATGGGGCTCTCCGGCTGCAAGCCCGTCCGGGATCCGGGCTCAAGTACCATGACTCGGTCGTGACCTCGATGGCGCTCAAGTCGGACGATGAGGAACCCACGGTGATCACACTCGGCTCGCTCAGCTTTTACACCATCAAGCGCTCGGACAAGATCGGCGTGCGGGTGAAGGACAAGGAGAATCCCGCGCGCGTGAACTTCAAGGGCCTCGAATACTTTCCGGCCGATCCGAAGTGGCGGTTTGAAGCCCGCTTCGAGCCCTACCGCCCTCCGAAAATCATTCCCATCGCGACGATGATCGGGACAACCGAGAACGATACCTGTCCGGGCGCGATCGTGTTCAGCGTGGAGGGGAAGGAATACCGGCTGGAGCCCGTGATCGAGACAGGCAACGAGAACCAGCTCTTCATCATGTTCAGCGATGCCACGGCGGGCAAGGAGACGTACGGCTTGGGGAGACAGCTCTACAGCGCGCTTCCCGACTCCGCGGGGAAGGTGATTCTCGATTTTAACAAGGCGTACAACTGGCCCTGCGTGTTCACGGTGTTCGCGACGTGCCCGATCCCTCCCCGGCAGAACCATCTTCCGTTCCGGGTCGAGGCGGGGGAGAAAATGTACTCCGGGCATTGACCCATGGCGGCCCCTGTCCGAAAGCCGGAGGATGAAAGCAGCGATCTCGGACTCGGATCGCGCGTCGCCCAGCAAAGCCGCGTCCGCTTCCTCAACCGCGACGGCACGTTCAACGCAGCCCGGCTCGGCCTGTCGTTCGGCGAATCCCAGAACAGATACCATCTGCTTCTGACGATCTCCTGGACGAAGTTCATCCTCCTCCTCATCCTCTGCTACTTTCTGACGAACACCCTCTTTGCATTTCTGTATGTTCTCTGCGGCCCGGGAGCTCTTCAAGGGGCGACCGGCGTAACGTTTGCCGAACGGTTTACCGAAGCGTTCTTCTTCAGCGTGCAAACGCTCGCGACGATCGGCTACGGAGTATTCAGCCCGAGGGGGCTTGCGGCAAACCTCCTGGTGACCGTCGAGGCGCTGGCGGGTCTCCTCGGATTCGCCCTCGCAACCGGAATACTCTTCGCCCGGTTTTCCCGGCCCGGGGCAAAAATCATCTTCAGCAAAGATGCGATCATCGCCCCGTACAGGGGCATCACCGCGTTCGAGTTCCGGATCGCGAACACCCGGAGCAGCGAGCTGATCGACGTGAAGGCGACCGTCGTGCTGAGCAGGACCGAGTTTCAAAACGGCATCTCCACCCGCCGTTTTCATCCTCTCACGCTCGAGCGGAGCGGTGTGATGTTCTTTCCTCTCCACTGGGTGGTCGTCCACCCGATCGATCCCACAAGCCCTCTCTTCGGCGTGACGAAAGAGGCCTTCGAGGCGTCCGACGCGGAATTCATGGTCCTCCTCACCGCGGTCGATGAGACGTTCTCCCAGACCGTGCATACGCGCTCCTCGTACAAGCATCACGAGGTCATCTGGGGAGCAAAGTTCAGCGACATGTTTATCGACGCGGGCGGGCCGAATCTCGGGATCGATCTGAGGCGCATTCACGACACCGAACCTGCGCCCCTCGGCGCCGGTTAAAACCGCCGCTTGCAAGGAGCGACGCACATGCTTTTTTACGTCAAGAAGTACATCTGGCTCAACCTCGGCGTGACAGTTCTTCTCGGCGGCGCGGGACTCTTCGGGATCTCGTACTTCCACGTGCCCGTTACGATTTCGCTCACCTCCTACTCGATCGTCTTCGGTCTCGTCTCGGCAGCCGTGGTCACGGTCTGGACGTTCACGGTCCAGAACGGGTACGCGCTGATCCGGGGTCGGGGGTATGCCGAAGAACTTACGAAATCGCTCGCAAAGGAATATTCGGGAATATCGCTTCTCCAGGCGCTCCTGGGCGGGATCACGGCGGCGTTCGGTGAGGAGTTGTTTTTCCGTGGATTCATACAGGGACAGTGGGGAATCGTCGCGAGTACCATCCTCTTCGGCCTCGCGCATGTCGGTAAAAGGGAGATCCGGGTAGTCAGCTACTGGGCGTTCGCGCACGGATTGCTGTTCGGGCTGGCATACAAGTTTTCAGGGGACCTCGCAGTCCCGATGATCGGGCACGGCCTCTTCGATATCGGCGGCATCCTCTACTTTCGATTTCTGACAAGGAGAGAGCCGATGCCGGCATGATTATCCTCATCACGGGAGCCGCCGGGAACCTTGGCACGCAGCTCACGCGTTATCTGATCCCCTCCGGCGACGCCCTGCGCTTGCTCGTTCACCGGAAGGAGCCGGCGCCGGAGATTCTCTCCTCACCGAACGTTACCGTGCTCAAAGGAAACCTCGCCGATCGCGAATTTCTTATGAAGGCCTGCGAAGGGGTCGACTGCATCGTCCATCTTGCGGGCGTGCTGTTTAAACCGAGGCCGGAACGCTTCCTCCCCGTCACAAACACCCTGTACGTAAAAAACCTGGTGGACGCCGCGCTCCGGACAGCGGTTCGACGCATCATCCTCGTCAGCTTTCCGCATGTGGAGGGCGAGACGACTCCCGCCGTTCCTGCCCGCGGCGTCTTAAACGCATCCCCGAACGCGATCCATTCCCGGACACGGCTCGACGCCGAGAAGTATCTCTTCGAAGCGAGCATGGGAACCCGGATGGAGGCGGTCGTCCTCAGAGCCGGCGTGATCTACGGAAAGAACATCAAGCTCATCGAAGCGGCGCGCTCGCTCCTGAGAAAACGCATGCTCGCAATCTGGAAAACACCCACCTGGCTTCACTTGCTCGCGATCCAGGATTTTCTAAAGGCCCTGGATATCGCCATCCGCGCTGAGGGGATTGCCGGAATCTACAATGTGTGCGACGACGAGCCCGTCGTGCTGCAGGATTTCCTCGACCGGCTGGCGGATCATTGGGGGTACCCGAAGCCACCGAGGATGCCCGACTTCGTGTTCTATTGGGCGGCCGCATGGTGCCAAACAGGAGCGCTGATATTTCGCACCTCCGCACCTCTGACACGGGATATCGTTACGATGGGGATGACATCGGTCGTGGCCGACACTTCCCGGATGAAGAAAGAGCTTCTGCCGGCGCTCTCCTTCCCGACATTCCGGGAGGGAATCGCCGTGATCGATTAACAAGAGAACAACTGCTCAAGGGAACAACATGAAAAAATACCATCCGTTGGAAAATCGATACGACGAGATGCAGTACCGCCGCTGCGGAAAAAGCGGCCTGAAACTCCCGGCCGTCTCGCTGGGGCTCTGGCAGAATTTCGGCGGGGCCGACTCGCCCGGCAGCATGCGGGAAAGAATCCTGCGGGCGTTCGATCTCGGCATCACACACTTCGACCTCGGGAATAACTACGGCCCGCCTCCGGGATCGGCCGAGGTAAACTTCGGAAAAATCCTGAGGGAAGATCTGGCGTCCTACCGCGACGAGCTGATCGTTGCGACGAAGGCAGGCTACCGGATGTGGCCGGGCCCTTACGGGGAATGGGGCTCGCGGAAGTATTTGTTGTCGAGCCTCGACCAGAGCTTGAAGCGAATGGGACTGGAATACGTCGATATCTTCTATCTCCACCGCCCCGATCCCGAAACCCCGCTCGAGGAATCGATGTCCGCTCTCGATCACGCGGTCCGGGCAGGCAAGGCGCTCTATGCCGGCGTTTCATCCCTGAGCGCGGAACAGACCCTCGAGGCGTCGAAGATTCTCCGGCGGCTTGGGACCCCGTGCCTGATCCACCAGCCGGTCTATAACATGCTCAACAGATCGGTGGAAGGCGGGCTGCTCGATGTGTTGCGGAGTGAAGGGATCGGCTGCATCTCCTTCTCCCCTCTCGCCCAGGGGCTTCTCACCGACAAGTATTTGGACGGCATTCCGGAGAATTCCCGGGCGGCGCAGAAGGACTCTTCCCTCAGGCGCGAGTCGATCAGCGCTCAGAGAGTGGACACTCTTCGAACGCTTAACGGGATTGCGAAAAAGCGAGGGCAATCGCTCGCGCAGATGAGCCTTGCGTGGGTCCTCCGGCACGACATCATGACCTCGGTCGTGATCGGGGCAAGCAGGGTTGAACAGATCGAGGAGAACGTCGCCGCGCTGAAACGGCTCGATTTTACCCCGGAGGAATTAGCAGCGATCGAGGGAGTGTTGAAGGGGTAGTCAAAACCCCACGTGTATCGAGGCCCTGAACCGGGGAACAACCCTTCCGTCTGCGGTCAGGTCCGGTCCCACGTCGAAATCGTAAAGGCTGGCGTCGACGTACGCGTCGACGAGGTTCAGAAGGTAGAGGGCGCCGAGGTACCAAGCAAACTTGTCCCTCTGATCCCTGTAAAAATCCCGGTTCAGGAGGTATAAAGGGTTGCCGCCCGGTTGGAGGGGCGTGACGCTCTGCTTGTACTTCTCCTGATAGTCCTTGTAGCTGTTGTTCAGATGGATCCACTCGTAGACCCAATACCCTCCGATACACCAGACTATCGGTGCCTTCCAGTAGCTTCTATTATAGATCTGGCCGAGACCCGGGACCGCAGCCGAAAAGCCGACGGCGAGCCAGGGTGACTTGGACGGGCGGACGAAGGATGTGTCCGAGCGTTTCGCGGAAACGACAAGAGAATCGGAGGGACGTTTCGATTGGGAGGCGGTGGTGTCGGACGGCAGAGGGGGACCGATGGGACGAGCGGAACAGAAGGCAGCTGATACTACTAGTTGGAGAATTACAAGGAGGGCTGAGGAGATCCTTCGGTCGCTACGCTCCCTCAGGATGACAATGAGAGGCGCCACCTGGGTCTAGCGCCGACCGTCTTCCAGGAGAGCGATCGCTTCAATCTCCACTTTCACATCCCTGGGAAGGCGTGCAACTTCGACAGTCGATCTGGCGGGAGGATTGACCTTGAAAAATTCCCCATAGACCTCGTTCATCCCGGAGAAGTCGTCCATATTCTTGAGGAACACGGTTGTTTTCACGACGCGTTCCATAGAGGACCCGCCCCCGGAGAGGATGGCCTTGATATTCTCGAGTGCCTGCCGCGTCTGCGCCTTGATGTCCCCGTTGACCACCATCTTCGTCTTGGGATCGATCGGAATTTGCCCGGCAGTATAAAGAAACGTGCCTGAGGCGGCGATCGCCTGGTTATAGGGGCCGATCGGTGCCGGCGCGTCGTTCGTGAGAACTACGGTAATGGGCATGGAGTTGGTTAGTGCTCGATGGAGGCGATGAGGTCGAACAAACGGCCGAGGTCGTCGCTCGAATAGAACTCGACGACGATTTCCCCGCGTCCGCCGTCGTGGACGTTCACGCGGACCCTGGTTGCAAGAATCTGCTGAATGCGTTCCGCGATGCTGTCGACCGCCGTGCCGGGCCCTTTTGGAAGGGGAACGGTCTTGCGGTCGTGCGCTTTCGCGAACTCGCGGACAAGTTTTTCCACCTGCCGCACGTTCAAATCCTGCTTCATGATCCGGTCGAAGAACCGTAGCTGGGTTTTCTCGTCCGGAATCGCGACGAGAGCCCTCGCATGCCCCATCGTCAGGAGCCCCTTCCTCAGCGTCTCCTGGATCTTTTCGGGGAGCTTCAAGAGGCGGAGGAAATTCACGACGGTCGTCCGGTCCTTGCTCACCTTTTTCGCGACATCTTCGGCGGAGAGCCCCACGTCGTGCATCAAACGCTGGTAGGAAATCGCGATTTCAATCGGGTTCAGATGCTCGCGCTGCAGGTTCTCGATCAGGGCAAGCTCGAGCATTTCCGCCCGGTCCCTGACCTCGATGACATAGGCGGGTATCGACTCGAGTCCGATCTCCGTCGACGCGCGGATCCGCCGCTCGCCCGAGATCAGCTCGTACATCCCGTCTTCCGCTCGCCGGACGGTGACCGCCTGGATGATCCCCTTCTCCCGGATCGATTCCTTGAGCTCGTCGAGAGCCTGCTGGTCGAAATCCGCGCGCGGCTGAAACGGATTCGGCCGGATCTTCGCGATCTCGAGATGGGTGATCGTCCCTTCGGGGATGTTCCGTTCGGGAATCCGGACGGGCGCGGGCTCGGGGCGGGTTTCCGGTGGTACGCTGCGTATCAGGGCGGAGAGGCCCTTCCCCAATCCATGTTTAGCCTTGGACATAACTCTCCGGAATAATATGATCGTGGTGGGCGGGAGCCTGCTGCCGGTCGAGGAATTCCCTTGCGAGCTGCATGTAGTTCCTGGCTCCCGAGGAGACCGCTTCGTAGAGCAACACGGGCTTCCCGAAGCTCGGCGCTTCGCTCAACCGCACGTTGCGCGTAATCATCGTCTTGAACATTTTCTCGCCGAAGTGTTTCCTGACTTCCTCGATGATCTGGTTCGAGAGCCGGAGGCGGCTGTCGAACATCGTCATCAGCACCCCTTCGATCTCCAGACGGGGGTTGAGGTCGTTCTTGACCATCGCGATCGTGTCGAGCAACGATCCCAGTCCTTCGAGGGCGAAGTATTCACACTGCACCGGCACGAGGACCGAATCCGCCGCCACGAGGCCGTTCAACGTCAGGAGCCCGAGCGACGGGGGGCAATCGATGAAGATGTATTCATACTCGCTCCGCAGCTTCGCGACAAGGGCGGCCATCATATGTTCCCTCCGCTCCACGTCGACGAGTTCGAGCTCCGCTCCCACCAAGTTGATGCTCGACGGCAGGAGCGAGAGGTACGGCATGTCGGTCTTGAGGACGATCTCGTGGGGATCGGTCTCGCCGATCAGCGCGTCGTACACGTTCTTCCGGTCTTCCCGGGGCTCGATCCCGAGCCCGCTCGTGGAATTCGCCTGGGGATCGCTGTCGATGAGGAGGGTCGGAAACTCGGCTACCGCGACTCCGGCGGCAAGATTGATCGCCGTCGTGGTCTTACCCACTCCCCCCTTCTGATTTGCGATCGTGACAACCTTATGCATAGACGCTCAGTGCGGCACCGAGGAACATGGCGATGATTCCGAGGACGATATTGATCCGCCGGAACTGGTCGACGCGGTGGCGGTACAACTCGGCTTTTTCATTGAAGCCCCCGTTCGAGGATGGGGATTCGAGATACTTCAGCATCCTGGCGTACCCGATCGAGTAAAAAACCATGAGGACGAACAACAGTTGTTTGAGCCCGAGAATGGCCGACCAGCGGTCCTGGTATTGAAACCAGATGAACCGCGGGCTGAGAAGCATCATGATCACTCCCGTCACCAGCATCGTCCAGACGCTCATCCAGATGAATCCGACGAACCGGCGGCTCACTTTTTTATTGAGGGAGCCTGAGAAACCGGAATCTGCCTGGAGGATCGGCTGAAGAACTGCGCTTTGAAACATCAGGCCGCCGAGCCAGATCACGATGCTGATGATGTGCATGCTTCGGCAGACCCAGAGTACGAAGTTCAAGCGGTGCTGTGATCCCAGTTTGAAGTGTGATGAGCCGTCAGGGAGTTTCGACTGCCAATATAGAATTTTTTTGTGGTTAAAGCAACGGCAAGAGCGAGATCCTTCGGTCGCTTCGCTCCCTCAGGATGACAATTTGGTCACGGCGCGGGCGCCGGTCCGGCGGGTTCGACAGCGGAATCGCCGCCCCCGGCCGGCCTGGCGGGACGCGACGAAACGAGAAATACGTACCCTCCCAGGATGACGAGTCCAAGATCCTCGAGCACGCGCGTCCAGGTGACGGGCGTCTGATAGGCCGCCCCGAAACAACCGCAATCGATGGTCAGTCCCCGGGCCATCGCGGAGAGGATTGCCAGCGTGAATCCGGCGAGCAGGATACTCGCGACGAGCGAGCTTCCCCGGAGATGGTGCCCCGCCATCAGAAAGAGCCCGCACAACAATTCGAGCCAGGGAACGAGCAGCGCGAAGATATTAATGGCCGGCAGGGGGAGAATACGGTACGCCTCGACGGAAATCGCGAACGCCTCGGGCGCCGCGATCTTCTCGATGGCCGCAAAGACGAACACGATCCCGAGAATGCAGCGGGCCGCGAGGAGAAGGTACTTGTTCGAGAGGAGGTTCATCATGTGCGTCAGGGCCCCCCCACCAGGCTTGAATCGATTGGCATTCCGGCCTTCTCCCAGCCGTCCCACCCGTCGTCATACAGATAGAGGTTTGTGAACCCGATTGCGTGCATGAAATCGCCGACCATGCGGCCCAGGTGGCAGTCGGGGTTATTACAATAGATAAGAGTGAGGGTATCCCGCGCCATCGGGGCCAGCTCGGGGAAAAACTGGTCCGTTGCGAGTCCGAACATGTTCCGGGCCCCCTTGATGTGCCCTTTCCTGTATGCGGCCGTGTCGCGGGCATCGATCAGGAGGTAATGTCCCTCCGCAAGGAGCCGGTTGAGTTGCGAGAGCGAGATGATCCTGTAAAAGTCCTTCTTTTCCTCCACCGGGGGGAACGCCCCCGCCGTATCCTCGTGAGCGAGCGCGCTATCGTGGAGCGGGGCAATGACCTTGACGCGGGGAGTGTCCGGGCGGGCCTTTCCGGTATCCGTGACCGGGCTTTTCCGGCCGTGGAAGAGCTCCGAATCGGAGACCGCGACCTTCACGACCTCCTGGCGCACCAGCGGAATGCGTTTGATCGAGAACGAATTGTAAGCGAACGCGAGGATCGCCGCAAGGAGGACGACCTGCGAGACCTGGCTGCGGAGCGATGCGGGCTTCACGAGAACTTTTCCCCGGCAGCTATCCGGTACCCCCGGAGGAATTCTCCCGCCGGCATTTTCTTTTTCCCTTCCTGCTGGAGTTCAGTGACCTCGACCGCGCCCTCCCCCGCCGAGACGACGAGATGCCCGCCAATATCGAGTATCTCCCCGGGCGCTTTGGCCTGCACTCCCCCGGCGACCGTCGTCCTGAATATTTTCAAAAGCGCCTCGTTGTGATAGGTGAACGCCGACGGTTTCGGCGAAAGTCCGCGGACAAGGTTATGCACCTCCGCCGCGCTCTTCGACCAATCGATCCGGCAATGCTCCTTCTGGATTTTGGGAGCCGGGGAAGCGAGAGTCGCGTCCTGCGGCTTCGGCACCGCCTTTCCGGATTCGATCAGCCGCACCGTGTGCAGGACAATCTCCGCTCCCACCTCCGAGAGACGGTCGTGCAGCTCGCCGGCGGTCTCCTCGTCGCGGATCGGCAGGCGCGCCTGCAGGATGACCGTTCCGGTATCGACGGTTTCTTCCAGGAAGAATGTCGTCACTCCCGTTTCGCGCTCCCCCTTGATGATCGCCCAGTTGATCGGAGCCGCTCCCCGGTACTTCGGGAGGAGCGACGCGTGGAGATTGAACGCGCCCCGCTTCGGAATGAGGAACACTTCGGGCGGGAGAATGCGAAAGGCCACCACCACAAACAGATCGGCGTCCAGTGTTTTCAGAGCGGCGGCAAAGGCCGGGTCCTTCAACTTCTCCGGCTGCAACACCTTCAGTCCGCGCTTGACGGCGGCCGCCTTCACGGCCGATTCCGAGAGCTGAAGGCCCCTTCCGGCAGGTTTATCGGGAGCCGTCACAACCCCCGCGATGGTGTACCCGTGTTCGAGGAGAGTATGAAGGCTGGGAACGGCAAATTCGGGAGTTCCCATGAAGACGATGCGCATGTGCTCCTGGTTGAATCGGTCTTCACCGACGGATTAAACCGCGACCTCCGCAGTCGTGACGACCGGGTAGGAAACCTCGAACTCCCCCTTCTGAATTTTGCGCAACTGGGGGTTGTGAAGCTTTTTCTTTGCCGCAGGCAGATGATCGAGAAACAGGACGCCGTTCAGATGGTCGATTTCATGGAGAATGACCCTTCCCAGAAGCCCCGTCGCTTCGAGCTCCGTGTCGCGATAATCCGCATTCTTGAACCGGACCTTGACCTTTTCGGAGCGCTCCACCTCGTCGCGTACATCGGGAATGCTCAGGCACCCCTCTTCCATCGTCCAGAGGCCTTCCTGGGAAACGATCACCGGGTTGATGAGAACGATCGGCTTCAGGTCCCTGGTCTCCTCCATGTCGGAAAGGTCGATCACGATGACGCGCTGCATGGCCCCGACCTGGGTCGCCGCAAGCCCGATCCCGTTCGCATGATGCATCGTCTCGAACATGTCCATAATGAGCCGTATCGTCCCATCGGTCAGTTCCTTGACCGGATGCGCCTTTTTGCGGAGGACGGGGGTTCCATATGTGTAAATGGGGAGAACGGGCATGTTTTTTAGGGGGCTTCAGATTCAATATAAAAACGGATGGGGCAAAAAACAAGGCAGGCGGATCAGCGGACGACCCGGCGCGCGCCGGCGTAGCTACGCGCATAGTACTCCGCGTCGAGGAGCGAGACCGTGATGCCGAGCGACACGCTCGCGTGCGCGAAGAGCCCGTCCCCGACGTAAATGCCGACATGTGAGAGGGGGCGCCCTTCGATATTGAAAAACACCAGATCCCCGAACATCAGCTTTTCACGGGCGACCGGCTGGCCGGCAGCGTACTGCTCGCGGCACGACCGGGGGATTTCCCGTCCGATCGCCTCGCGGTACACGGCCGCCGTGAAGCCCGAGCAGTCGGTCCCCTCGCTGTCCGACCCTCCTTCCGAGTACGGAATTCCCATTTTGTCCATGATGTCGTCGAGGACTTTGTGGCGGTCGATGCCGGGATTGTTCTCCCGCGCCTCCGCAGGTGGCTGGACCCTCGCCGCCACGCGCGAAGGGGCCGAGGTCGGGCGCCCGGCGTCCTCTCCCCGGCTCCTGCTCTTTCCCTTTGCATGAGACTCTTCGTCGGAAATGTTGGAGCCGCCGGACGTAAAACGGGGGGAGGTGGCGGAACAACCCGCGACGAGAAAGGAGGAGACGAGAAGGAGGAGAAGAACGATTGTTCGCAACGGAAGGATCGGCGGACCGCCGCACCGGAACGCAAGGGCCATCCCAGACAGGAAATGGCCCGCGTCCTTACCCAAGATACGCCCTGAGCTGTTTGCTTCGGGAAGCATGGCGGAGCCGCCGGATGGCTTTCTCCTTGATCTGCCGCACGCGCTCGCGCGTGAGTTGAAATTTCTCGCCGATCTCTTCGAGCGTCAACGAGTGCTCGCGGCCGAGACCGAAGTAGAGGCGGATCACCTCCGCTTCGCGCTCCGTCAGCGTCCCGAGCGCGCGCTCGACCTCTTTGCTGAGCGACTCCTTGATCAGCGCGTGGTCGGGCAACGGGGTCCGCTCGTCCTGGATCACGTCGAGGAGCCGGTTGTCCTCTCCCTGCGCGAACGGCGCGTCCATCGAGAGGTGGCGGCCGGAGATCTTGAGCGTGTCGGCCACTTCGAAGAGCGACATGTCGAGCTCTTCGGCGAGCTCACTGGCGCTCGGCTCGCGCTCGAACTCCTGCTCGAGGGTGCTGAACGCCTTCCCGATCTTATTCAGCGCGCCGACCCGGTTGAGCGGAAGCCGGACGATGCGCGATTGCTCCGCGAGCGCCTGGAGGATCGACTGCCTGATCCACCACACCGCATAGGAGATGAACTTGAATCCGCGCGTCTCGTCGAACCGCTTGGCGGCCTTGATCAACCCGAGGTTGCCTTCGTTGATCAGATCGCCGAGAGAAAGGCCCTGGTTCTGGTACTGCTTGGCGACGCTGACGACAAACCGCAGGTTCGCCTTGGTCAGCTTCTCCAGCGCCTTCTGGTCGCCCTTCTTGATCCGGCGGGCGAGATCGATTTCCTCTTCTGCTTCGAGGAGCTCGACCCTCCCGATTTCCTGAAGGTACTTGTCGAGGGACTGGCTCTCCCTGCTGGTATACTGCTTATTTACCTTCGCCATGCACCTTCCTGATGATGAATATCTCCCCCGATAGTGGAACCCCTGAACGGGCGAAAAAAGTTCGGCGGATTCCGGATGGACTCCGCCGCCGGATCGCCGCCTGCCTGCTACTTCTGGACGTCAATCCGGTCGACAATGCCGAGAATGCTCGCATCGACCGGGGCCATCTCGACGGGGAGCGGGATCGTCGCCTCGCGGGCCGTAATGTAAAACACGGTCTCCCCCACGCCTGCTCCGACCGTATCCACCGCGACAATCGGGTCTCCCACCTTCTCAAGGCGGGCGGTCACCGGCTGGATGAACTGGAGCTTGAAGCTCTTCAGATTCTCGTCCTTCCGGGTCGCCCAGACGGTGCCGATTACTTTCGCGAAGAACATGCTACCCTTTCAGAAAGATCCCGACCTGAAACATGTCGGGATGACGAGCAAAAGAAAGATCCCGGCCTGAAGCATGTCGGGATGACCCTTCGGGTCAGTCGGGGATGTCGAGTTTATCGACGACCGCCATGATCACCGCGTCGACCGGCTTGTTCTTCGTTTGAGCCGTTTGACGGGCCGAGCTGCCGCTGCAGACGAGCACGACGTCGCCCGTTCCCGCCTGCACTGTATCGACTGCGACGACGAAGGTATCCTTCAACGCGTAATCCAACCCGATGTGTTTCACGATCTGGAATTTCAGGCCGACGAGTTCTTCGTCTTTTCTCGTAGCCCAGACCGTTCCGACAACCTTACCGAGAAACATTCAGAGGCCCTCTTTGATGGTATATACGGTTTGAGGCATTCGTTGGTTACCAGCCGGACAGGCCGGGCGTGACGCCGATTGAGAATGGGGACAACTGCCTGGGGATCGCGGCATGACTCGTGTCATCTCCGCGAACTACCGGACCCCGCCAGACTTGTTTGAATGATCCGCTTCGCTACGGTGAGTGCCAACGTGCGGCAGCCGGAGATCAGGCGTAGAGTTCCTTCTCATTGCAGGTACACATCTGCACCCGCCTGTGGCTGAACCGGACGCTTCCGTGCTTCGAAGGTTCCGACTTGACATAGAGGATGGGCACCCTGATCGCTCCGCACTTCGGGCATTTCTTTCCCCCCTGGGCAGCGGCTTTGGCCACTTTATCTGCAAACGATTGCTGCTTTGCCATTGATTTTCTTCTCCTGTTGAACCGTTCTATTGATTAAAAAATTCGCACCGCGTTGCCGCCCGACTCCGTCGCCTTGTTCAGCACGGCGGCGGTGTTTCCGAGCAACTCTTCCTTTTTCATTTCTTCGAGGGCTCCGCATACTCCGATGCTCACCGTGACCGAAAAGCTCTTGCCGTCCGAGTTGATGACGTGCCCGGCGATGCTCTTCCGGATTTTCTCCGCCCAGAGATACGCGTCGCTCGATGCGGTATTCGCCAGGACGATGCCGAACCGGTCCGCGGCGTAACGTCCCGCGATGTCGTAGGGCCGGATGCTCGCCCGGATCGCCTGCGCGAGCGTGGCGATCACGCGGTCCGTCCCCTCCTGGTCGAACCGGTCGCCGATCTCGCCGGTCCTGTCGAGCGAGAGGAAGAGGAACGACAGCTCCATCGCATGGTCGTCCGCCCGGTGGAGCTCCTCCTCCAGGCGTTGAAGGAAAAATTTCTTGGAGTACACACCCGTCAGCGGATCGATGATGACATACTCGTTGATCGCTTCCTGGAGATAGAGAATCTCCAGGGCGAACGCGGCATTTTCGGCGAGACGGTAGAGCATCTCGATGTCCTGCCGGGAAAAATTATACTTATCCTTGCTTTCGACATTGAGCGCGCCGTAGCACTTGTTGACGGAGCTGATCGGAACCGAGATAAACGAGCCGTTCCTCGCCGCCTTCTCGCCCTGAAAATACCGCGGGGAGGTCGAATTCTCGAGATCGTCGACGACCGCATGGGCGTTGTTCCTGATGGTCTGGCCCACGATGCTGTCGGGGAAATCGATCGCCTGCTCCAGCATGATGCTTCCTTCCAGGGACCGGTTCGTCACCTTCCTGGCGATCCAGGCGTGCTTCCGCTCGTCGTACAAGACCACCGAAAGCGAGTCCCAGCTCACGAGTTTCGAAGTCTCGTCGGAGAGGGCCTGGACGATGATATTGAGCGAGAAACTCTTGCGTATCCGTTCCTGCATCCGGCGGATCGAGCGGAGCAACTCGGAGTCGAGCAGGAGATCGTACTTGTCGGTGTAGCTCTTGATCAGCGCCGAAACCAGCTTCGTGAACTGTCCGAGCAGGGCAAGCGTTTCCTCTCCGAACTCGTCGGAGGCCTTGCTGTCGACCGCGATGACCCCGACGGGGCGCTCGACGGAGTGCTCTTTCATCTTGCGCGAAAAATAGACGGGCACGCCGACGAACGACTTGATCGATTCGGGCGTATCGTAATACGGGAGCAGCTCGAGTTCGGACCGGGGGTTCACCTCGGTGACGAGCTCCGGCTTGCCGCTCTCCGCGACCTTGCTCGTGAGGTCGTGGCCCATCGTGAACCTTCGCGAGCTGATAAAATTCGAGCCGTCGCTTACCCTGGCCTCCATCACCATCTGCCCCTTCTCCCGGTTGGCCCAGAAGAACACAGCCGAGTGGGCGAAGAGAACTTCCTTGATCACCGTAAGAACCTTGTGCAGCAGAAAATTGAACTCGGTGCGCGGCTCGGGGTCCCCGCGGTAAATATCCGAATCAAAATCGAAAAAGTCCGAGATTTGAAATTCGCGCGCTGCCGAAGGGGGTTCCTGCGCTTCCGCGGCGTACCCCTGGAACGGGGTGACGTGCGGCGGATTGCTCCCGGGAGCTTCCGGCGCGATATCCGAGGATCCGCCCCCGGAATGCTCCGCCTGAACCTCCTCCACCAGGTAGGTCTGGCCGGATTGTCTCAAATCGTCGAAGACAAGTTTCTTCATTCCTTCACTCGCAGATTGTGAATGAAATGGTGATTTGACGCCCGCCGTCTCCAAGTGCATGTTCATCTGCCGCACGCGCAGGAGGGCATAGAGGAGAATCGCCGAGCCGATTACGACGAACAGGCAGAGCAGCCGGACGATAAAGACGTCCACGAGGACGCCGACCACAATGGCGGCTACGCCCACTCCGAGAAGCAAAGCGTCGCTCGAATTGAGCCGAACGACGAAATCGTGAATCCGGTTTTTGGCCATCGAAATCATTAGTTCTCACTCGTTAGATCCATTGATCGCGCCAAAGCGTTTAAATCTAATCAATTAAGCTCAGAAAGTCAATTTCAGAGCGCGTATCTTGCAATTGTTTTGGATAAACAGTATAATGGTGGCAACAAAGACCCCCGATGGAGAAGAATAGCATCAACGTTTTGATCGTAGACGACGACGCCGAGTACGCCGGGCTCCTGCAGCACAACCTCCGCGCCTTCCAGGGAACAAAGTTTGAGATCTCCATCGCCGAGAACGGGGAAGGCGTGGACGCGGCCCTCGCCAAAAACCCGAATATCGACGTCATTCTGATGGATTATTACCTCCGGGACGGCAACGGGCTTGAAATCAGCCGCCGGATCTCCGAGAGCGCTAATCCCATTCCCATCATTTTGCTTACTTCCAGCAAAGAGTTCCGGATCGCCATCGAAGCGATGAAATACGGCGTGGAGGAGTACATTCTGAAGGAAGAGGCGGTCGATACCGTGCTCCCGCGTACGATCACGAACGTCGTCGACCGGGTCCGGATCAAAAGGCGGATCCAGGTCGCCGAGCACGAATCGATGATCGCGGAGAAGCGGGCCGAAGCGATCCGGGAGCTGGTCGTCACGATGTGCCATGAATTCAACAATCCGCTCGCCGCGATCAAGATCAGCGCCGACATCCTCGCACGCGCTGCGGTCGCTCCCAAGGATAAGAAACTCCTCGAGGAGCTCAACTCGAGCATCCTGCTTCTCGAAAAACAGATCATCACGCTCCGGGATATGAACATCGGCTCCCCGGAAGACCGCTCCAACGCTTGATTTTTTGAAGGAGATTTCCTATATTATTGCGTCAATGAATTTCGGTTCACAATACATCCCGCGACGACGGTCGTCCTCCAAAACGGCATTCAGCGAGAGAAACAAAAACTTCCCACGTCACTGAAAGCCCACGAATGACGACAGACTGTGAACATGCCGCCTAGATTGTCCCGCCAAAAAACGGGACATTTTTTTTGCCCTTGCGCGCGGACCGGATGATCGTTCGCGACGTCCACGACGTCCTGGAATCCTGGGCGCCGAAAGAGATCGCCTGGGATCGCGATAATGTCGGCCTTCAGGTCGGGTCGATGAAACGGCGGGTGCGCAGGATCCTGGTGGCGCTCGACGTCACCGACGAGGTCCTCCTCGAAGCCCGGTCGAAGAAGATAGATTTGGTCATAACCCATCATCCCCTCCTGTTCCATCCGGTCAGGTCCCTGACGCCGGAGGACCGGGTGGGAAGACTCGTTCATATGCTCGCCCGGAGCGGCATCGCCCTCTACTCGGCCCACACCAACCTGGACTTCGCGCAAGACGGGGTCAGTTTCGCGCTCGCCCGCAGGCTGGGGTTGCACGGCCTTGAATTCCTCCGGAAGGATCAGAGCGTGCTCATGAAAATCGTGACGTTCGTCCCGAAGGCGCATCTGGAGGCGGTCGCCTCGGCGATGGCAGGTGCCGGCGCGGGGACGATCGGCGACTACGACGATTGCTCGTTCCGCGCGGAAGGCACGGGGACGTTCAAGGCGAGGACCGGAGCGAAACCGTTCACCGGCGGCGTGAACCGGCTCGAGAAGGTCGATGAGGTGCGGTTGGAAATGGTCCTTCCCCGC
This sequence comes from Bacteroidota bacterium, assembly GCA_036522515.1. Taxonomy (NCBI): domain Bacteria; kingdom Pseudomonadati; phylum Bacteroidota; species Bacteroidota bacterium. The sequence goes on along the minus strand of DATDFQ010000061.1, from coordinate 86,644 downwards.
TGGCGCGCGGAGGAAGTGGTGAGAGCGCTGCGGGCCGCCCACCCGTACGAAGAGGTCGCGTACGACCTGTACCACCTGGCGAACAAGGGCGAATCGTACGGCGCGGGCGCCATCGGCACGTTGCGGCGGACGATGCCGCTCCCGGCTTTTCTGAGGCACGTGGAGCGGAGCTTGCGCGTGGCGTGCGTCCGGTACTCGGGCAGGCCCCGGCAGACGGTCCGTCGCGTCGCGGTCTGCGGCGGGAGCGGCTCGGACCTCCTCGCGGCCGCGATCCAGCGGGGCGCCGACGCGTTCGTCACCTCGGATTGTTCGTATCATCTGTTCCAGGAGTGCGACAACCGCCTCGCGCTCGTCGACGCGGGCCATTACGAAACCGAGCAACCCGTCGTCGCGCGGATCGTCGAGCATCTACAACAACATCTCGGCGGGCCGCGGAAAGGCGTAAAAGTGTATCCATCAAGTCGAATGAAAAATTTCGTCCAGTATCACATGTCATGAAGGAACCTACTGTGGAGAAACAACTGAAGTACCTGTACGCTCTTCAAAACGTGGATTCACAGCTCCAGGAAGTCCTCGATCTCAAGGGGGATTTGCCCGGGATCGTGGCCGACCTCCAGGCAAGGGCCGCCGAGGCGAAGGCGAAAGTCAAGGCCCTCTCCGACGGGATGAAGCAGGCGAAAATCGACCGCGACAGCGCGGACGTCGGGATCATCGACTGCGCCGAGAAAGTCGAGAAATACAAAGGGCAGCAGCTCCACGTCAAGTCGAACAAGCAATACGACGCGCTGACGAAAGAAATCGAGGCGGCTGAAGCCAAGGCCGTGAAGCTCGAGAAGGAAATGGAGTTCCTCGAAGGACGGATGCAACTGTTCAAATCGGATCTGGAAACGGCCACGGCCCAGTTCGAGGAAGTGAACGCCGAGCTTACCGAGAAACAGAAGGAACTCCGCGAGGTCAACAAGGAGCACGAGAAGGAAGAGCTGAAGCTGCAGCACGAGCGCGAGAAGATCCTCGCGCGCGTCGAAGACGAGGACGTCGAGCGGTACGAAAGGATCAAGAAAGCGAAAGGCGGCCAGGCGGTCGTCGCGGTCAAACGGGGCGCCTGCGGCGGTTGCTACAACCGCGTCCCGCCGCAAAAGATCCTGGAGATCCGCCAGAACTCCAAACTGTTTCAGTGTGAGCATTGCGGCCGCATACTCGTCTCGGACCACATCGTCGAGATGAGTCTCAGCCTCACATGACGCTGATCGCACACACCGACGGCGCCTCGCGCGGCAACCCCGGCGAGAGCGGCATCGGGGTGATCCTGAGGGACGAACAGGGAGCCGTCGTCTACTCGGGTTCCGGGTACATCGGCAGGACCACGAATAATGTCGCCGAATACCGGGCGCTTCTCGCCTGCCTGAAAAAAGCAATCGCGCTCCGCCCGGGCAAGCTCATCGTCCATTCCGACAGCGAGCTCATGGTTCGCCAGATGCGCGGCGAGTACCGGGTGAGGGACAAGAATCTGCAGCGCCATTTTATGGAAGCCAAAATGCTTCTCTCCTCCGCCCCGTTCGCGTTCGAGATCGTCCACGTCGAACGGGAGCGAAACCGCGACGCCGACCTCCTGGCGAACGCGGGAATCGACAGCAGGCAGGCGCTCGAAGTTTAATTCACCACCCGGCCCCGTTTCATTGCGGCGGCCGGTACATCATCACCTCCACAGATACGGAAGGAACGCACCGCTACTGCGCGTCGCGCAATCGTTCCGCCGGCTCAAACCGGCGGGAAGGAAAGTCCGAACTCCACAGGACAGAGCACCCCGCGAAAGCGGGGGTGCCGCCGGCGAAAGCCGGAGGTAACGGAGAGTGTCACAGAAAACATACCGTCCCGCCCGAGAGTTTCGCCTCTCCCCGGCTGTTCTTGAAAAAGCCGGCCGGTGTCCGGCGATCCCGGGCGGGATAAGGGTGAAAAGGCGTCCCGCCGGGGGGTTCATACTCCGCCGGGATTTCAGGCCGCTCGCAAGAGCTGCCTGGAAAGGTAAGAGCTCACCGCCGCAACAGCGATGTTGCGGGCCGACAAACCCTGCTCGGAGCAAGACCATGTAAGTCCTGTCTGCCCGGCAACCCGCCCTTCGGGGCGGGCCCGGGCGATGAGTTGTCCGCTCATTCCCGTGCCGGTTCGCCGGCGCGGCTGCAGGACGGGTAGGTCGCTAGAATCCGCCCGCAAGGACGGAACCAGATAAATGATTGCGATCCGGGCCCTTCACCGGGACCGGACACAGAATTCGGCTTACAGACGCGCGGTACTTTTTCTTCCGGCACGGGCCTCCCGGACGGAGCCCCGGAGCGGAACCCGGGAGGGACTCCCGCCCGCTCGCCATCGTTAAGAAGGGGTTGTTCGTTTCATGAAAAGAGAATATCGCTGGACCATCGCATCCGCGCCGGAATCCGGCCTCGCCGGGACTCTGGCGAAGGAAATCAACATCTCCGAAATCCTCGCCCGGGTCCTGATCAACCGGGGCATCAACACCTACGAAAAGGCGCGCGAGTTCTTCCGCCCAAAACTGACCGACCTGCATGACCCCTACCTGATGGACAATATGGAGGAGGCCGTCACGCGCGTGATTCGGGCGGTCGAGAAGAAGGAGAAGGTGCTTGTCTTCGGCGATTACGACGTGGACGGCACCAACAGCGCCGCAATGCTCTACCTCTATTTCAGGAAGCTCGGGCTCGAGACGATGTTCCACATCCCGAGCCGCATCAACGAAGGATACGGGATATCGGCCGCGGGGATCGACCGCGGAAAGGAGTTCGGGGTCACGCTCATCGTCGCCGTCGATTGCGGGATCACCGCGATCCAGCAGGTCGAGTATGCGCGCTCCAAGGGGATCGACGTCATCATCTGCGACCACCACGAACCCGCCGAAGCGATTCCGGACGCCGCGGCGGTGCTCGACCCCCTGAAGCCGAACTGCCGTTATCCCTTCAAGTACCTCTGCGGGTGCGGCGTCGGTTTCAAGCTCCTGCAGGGGATCGCCCGGCGCCTCAACCAGGACGAGAGCGTCTACGAGTACGTCGACCTTGCGGCGATGGCCACCACCGCGGATATCGTACCGCTCGTCGGCGAGAACAGGATCCTCACGAAGATCGGGCTGGAACGGATCAACGCCTCCCCCCGGCCCGGGCTGCGCGCGCTCATCGACAGTTCCGGCACGCAGCACGGGAAGATCACCACCGGGCAGATCGTCTTCGTCCTCGCGCCCCGGATCAACGCCGTGGGCAGGATGGGAGACGCCTCCCGGGCCGTGGAACTGCTCACCCGGGAGGATAATGAGTCGGCGGTGATGCTCGCCCAGGTGTTCGAGGAAGAAAACCGGAACCGCCGCCGGATCGACGAGGACACGTTCATCAAGGCGCAGGAGCTCGTCGACTCGCTGCTCGACATCGAGACCGACCCCGCGATCGTGCTCCACCATGAGGACTGGCACCCCGGCGTGATCGGCATCGTGGCATCCCGGCTCGTGGAAAAATACTACCGCCCGACCATCATGATGACAACGATCGACGGCGTCGCTCGCGGTTCCGCGCGGAGCATCGTCGGGTTCGACATCCACCAGGCGCTGAAGAGGGTCGAGGACAAGCTGATCCAGTTCGGCGGGCACAAATATGCGGCCGGCCTTGCGGTCGAGCTCGACAGGGTGGACGAATTCCGGAAGGCGTTTAACATCGCCGTGGACGAACTGATGTCGGAGGACGTCAAGACTCCCGAGCTCAAGATCGACAGCGAGATGGCGTTGAAGGAGCTGACTCCGAGGTTCCTCCGCATCCTGAAGGAATTTGCCCCCTACGGCCCCGGGAACATGCGCCCCATCTTCCTCGCACGGAAAGTCGAAGTGATCGGCACTCCGCGGATCGTCGGGAAGAATCATCTGCGATTCAAAGTACGGCAGGAGGGGCATGTCCTCGACACGATCGGATTCGGGCTTGGCTCCATGATGGACGACGTCCGTGGCGACGGCCGGGCGCTCGACCTGGTCTTCTCCGTCGACGAGCACGAGTGGCTCGCTCCCGGCTCGAACTCGGGTTCGGGAAGCGCCGAAGTGTTCCCGCAATTGAAACTGAAGGATCTCAGGCAACATAAAGAGGAAAACTGACCATGTCCGGACATTCCAAATGGGCGACCATCAAGCGGAAGAAAGCCGTCACCGACGCGAAGCGCGGCAAGGCCTTCACGCAGATCATCAAGGAAATCATCATCGCGGCACGCATGGGCGGGGGCGACCCGAAAGGGAACCCGAGGCTCCGCCTCGCGATCGAGAAAGCGAAGGCCTCAAACATGCCCGCCGACAATATCAAGCGGGCGATCCAGAAGGGAACGGGTGAGCTCCCCGGCGTCGTCTACGAGGAAATCACCTACGAAGGCTACGGCCCCGGCGGCGTGGCCCTGATCATCGAATCGGTGACGGACAACAAGAACCGGACCGTCTCCGAAATCCGGCACCTGCTCGAGCGCAACAACGGGAAACTCGGCGCGTCCAATTCCGTCGCATGGATGTTCCACCGGAAGGGGATCATCCATGTCGCCAAGAACGCCTCCGACGAGGACACGCTCGTGAATATCATTCTCGACGCGGGCGCCGAGGACATGAAGGCCGACGACGAAGTGTTCGAGATCACCTCGGCTCCGGAAATGCTGGAGACGGTGAGGCAGACGCTGGAAGCGAAACAGATCAAGATGGAGGTCGCCGAGATCCAGCTTCTCCCCGAAAATACGGTGAAGGTCGCCGGAAAAGACGCCGAGCAGATGCTGAAGCTCATGGATGCCCTGGAGGATCACGACGACGTTCAACATGTCTATGCGAATTTTGATATCGACGAGAAGGTCCTCGCCTCCTTCAACGCCTGAGGAGGGGCGATGATCGTCCTCGGCGTCGATCCCGGCACGCTGGCGACCGGATACGGCCTCATCGAGGACCGGAACGGCAGCATGAACGTTCTCGCATCCGGCTGCATCAAAAACGACGGACGCGCTTCCATGCCGCTGCGCCTCAAGCGGATCTTCGACATCCTGAGCGAAGTGATCGAGACCCACCATCCGGACGAATTCGCGATCGAGACCGCCTTCTACGGGAAGAACGCGCAGTCGGCTCTCAAACTGGGCCACGCGCGGGGCGTCGCGATGCTCGCAGCTGTTTCAAGAGAGATCCCGACGCAGGAGTACTCTCCGCGCGAGGTGAAACGAGCGATCGTCGGGAATGGCACCGCTTCCAAAGAGCAGGTCCAGTACATGGTGACGGTGCTTCTCAACCTGAAGAAGTCCCCCCTTCAACACGACATCACCGACGCCCTGGCGGTCGCCATGTGCCATCTGCACCGCCGCCACGCTGCTCCCCGCACAACGTCCGGAAGCTGGAAAAGTTACCTCGCCGCCCATCCCGATAAGGTTCTCCCCGCCCCCCGCTCGCAGGCACGATGATCGCGCAGCTCACAGGGAGGCTGGTCCGCAAATCTCCCACAGAACTGGTCATCGACGTGAACGGCGTCGGTTACCTGCTGAACGTCTCGCTCTCCACGTTTGAGAGCGTCGCGCAATCCGAGGGCTCCGTGACAATCCTGACCCACCTGCACGTCCGCGAGGACATCCTGCAACTCTTCGGATTCGCAACCGACGCCGAACGCGAGCTCTTCAGGCTCTTGATCTCGGTCTCGGGCATCGGCCCCAAGATGGCGCAGGGAATATTGTCGGGCCTCAGTCCCGCCCAACTCAGGAACGCCATCGCATCGGGCAACCTGGCGGCCCTCACCTCCATCTCCGGGGTCGGCACCAAGACCGCCGAACGGATCATCCTCGAGTTGCGGAGCAAGCTCGGCAGAGCCGACGCCGCCGAAGCGGGCGCCGTCCCCACGAGCGGGCAGCTCAGAATCCGCTCCGAAGCCCTCGTCGCGCTGATGTCCCTCGGATATTCGCGCCCGAACGCCGAGAAGGCGATCCAGACCGTCATACGGGAAGCGAACCATCAGGAGTTCACCGTTGAAGAGCTCATCAAGCTTGCCCTCCACCACGCCGGAAAGTGACGGGTAGCCGGGACCTTCAGGTCGCGTGCGTCAATTTGATTGCTATTCTTCCCCAATCTCTGTAAATTCACCATCACATGACCAAGCGACAGGATCCGACCACCCCCGAGCGGCTCGAGAACGAGGTCGAGTTCGACCACTCCCTCCGCCCGCTCGAGTTCACCGACTTCGTCGGCCAGAAGAAAATCGTCGATAACCTCAAGGTCTTCATCGCCGCCGCGAAGAAGCGCGGCGAGAGCCTCGACCACGTTCTCCTGACGGGCCCCCCCGGATTGGGAAAAACCACCCTGGCCTACATCATCGCTAACGAGATGGGCGCCCAGATCAAGGCGACATCGGGCCCCGCGCTCGACAAACCGTATAACCTTGCCGGCGTCCTCACCAACCTGAGCGCCGGAGACGTGCTGTTCATAGACGAAATCCACCGCCTCAACCCTCTTGTCGAGGAGTATCTCTACTCGGCGATGGAGGATTTCAAGATCGACATCGTGATCGACAGCGGCCCGAACGCCCGGAGCGTTCAGCTGAAACTTCCGCATTTTACGCTGGTCGGGGCCACGACGAGGGCGGGACTTCTCTCCGCCCCCCTCCGCTCGCGTTTCGGCGTGAGCAACCGCCTCGACTACTACCTCGCGGGGGACCTTGAGTCGGTGATCCACCGCTCCGCGCGGCTTCTCCAGGTGAAGATCGACGGAGCCGGGTGCTCCGAGGTCGCCCGCCGTTCCCGCGGCACACCCAGGATCGCGAACCGGCTCCTGAAACGGTGCAGGGATTTTGCGCAGGCCGAGTCGAATCTCAAGCAATACGGGCACGTCATCACCCTCGGCGTTGCGGAGTACTCGCTTCGCATGCTGGAAGTCGACGACCACGGCCTCGACGAGATGGACAAGCGGATCCTCCTTGCGCTCGTCGAGAAGTACAACGGCGGGCCGGTGGGCGTGAGCACGCTCGCGGTCGCTGTGGGAGAAGAGGCCGGGACGATCGAAGAGGTCTATGAGCCCTACCTGATCCAGGAGGGTTTCCTGAAAAGAACCCCGCGCGGACGCGAAGCGACGGAGCTCGCGTACACCCATTTCAAACTGCGCCGTACCAAGTCGCTTCCGGGCCAGGAAGGTTTGAACTTTACCAATTAGCGGGATGCCGACTCTCACACCAGTTTGTCATCCTGAGGGAGCGGAGCGACCGAAGGATCTCGACCGACAGGAAAGAAGATCCTTCGCGGAGTTTACACTGAGCGAAGCGAATGTGCTCAGGATGACAGTGATTGTAAGAATGCCCAAGTGATGAGCGGCTACCGCACCAAACGGATCTTCCTCGGCCAACTTCCCTACGGATCCGACCTCTACGAAGGGCTCACTCAGATCGTCCGGAGGGAGAATATCACCCTGGGGCGTGTGCAGGCGATCGGTGCGACGACGCACGCGGTCGTTGCCTTCTACGATCAGAACACCAAAAAGTACAATCCGCTGGAATTCCCGGGCGGAATGGAGATCCTCAGCCTGACCGGTAACGTCAGCATGCGCGACGGGGCGCCCTTCGTCCACGTCCATATCCTTCTCGGCGACCCTCAGGGGAAGACGGTCGGAGGCCACCTCCTCCCCGGCACGCGCCTCTTCGCCTGCGAAGTCTCCATCGAAGAGCTCGAAGGCGAGGAACTTGCGCGGGCGCACGACGAGCGCACGGGCCTGCACCTCTGGACAGGCGGATACCTTCTGGAGAACCACTAATCCTACATGACTGAATAGCGGGATCAACCTATGGCACTCGACAAAGATCTGCAATCGATACAGGAGATGCGCGACCTCGTGCAGAAAGCCAAGCAGGCGCAGCTCGAATTCCGGGCGTACGACCAGGCGAGAGTCGACCGCATCGTGAAGGCGATGGCGGACGCGGGCTATGATGCCGCGGAGAGGCTCGGAAGAATGGCGCACGAGGAGACCGGGTTCGGTAAACCCGAGGACAAGAGGAAAAAGAACGAGTTTGCCACCCGCCGGGTATGGGAGTCGATCAAGGACCTCCGCTCTGTCGGCGTCATCCGTGAGGACCGGGAAAAGAAAATCATCGAGATCGCGGAGCCGATGGGCGTGGTCTGCGCGCTGATCCCGTCCACGAATCCCACCTCGACGGCCATGTTCAAGTCGATCATATCGGTGAAGGGACGGAATGCGGTCGTTTGCAGCCCCCATCCCCGCGCGGCCAAGTCAACGGTTGAGGCGGTGCACGTGATCGCGCAGGCGGCGGAGGCGGCCGGCGCTCCCCAGGGCCTCATCGCCTGCCTTTCCATGCCGACGATCGAGGCGACGAACGAACTGATGAAGCACAAACTCGTCTCCCTCATTCTCGCCACGGGAAGCAATCCGATGGTCAGGTCCGCGTACAGCTCCGGAAAACCGGCCTATGGAGTCGGCTCGGGAAACGTGCCGGCATACATCGAAAAGAGCGCAAACATCCGGAAAGCGGTCGCGGACATCTGCTCGGGTAAGATATTCGACCTCGGGGTCCTCTGCTCGACGGAAGCTTCCGTGATCGTCGATTCCCCAGTCAAGAATGCGGTGGTCGATGAGTTCAAGAAGCGGAAATGCCATTTCGTGGAGGGAGACGACAAGGAGAAGTTGAGCCGGCTGATGTTCGACCAGCGTGGCGCGATCAATCCCGACATGGTGGGAAAACCGGCGACGTTCATCGCCCAGAAGGCGGGGATCAGCGTGCCGGCGGACACGCAGATTCTTGTCGCCGAAATGAGCGGCGTCGGGAGGGAGTATCCGCTTTCGCGCGAAAAACTCTCGCCCGTCCTTTCGTTTTACACGGTCGAAAACTGGCGGGAAGGGTGCGAGCGCTGCATCGAGCTCCTCGAGTTCGGCGGGATCGGGCACACGCTCGTGATCCACTCGATGGACGAGGATATCATCATGAAATTCGCGCTCGAGAAGCCGGCCTTCCGGATTCTCGTCAACACCCAGGGCGCTCTGGGGGCCGTCGGGTACACGAACGAGCTTTCTCCCTCGATGACGCTGGGACCGGGAACGTTCGGCGGATCGATCATCTCGGATAACGTCTCGGCGAAACACATGTTCAACGTCAAGCGGCTTGCCTTCGAAACCCGCCCGATCAATCCGCCCGACGGCGATCTTGCTCCGGCGCAGCCCGCGCCGGCAAAGCGGGAGACCCCGGCCGTTCCGCACGAGAAAGCGGCGTTCAAGCCGGCGATCAGCCACAACGCCCCGACGGTTGTCCCGAAAGCCGCGCCTGTGAAGTCCTGGATCGATGAGATCGACGAGCGGATCCGCCTCAAAGCCGGAAACGTCCCCGCTCAATCGCACAAGGAAACGGCACCGAACCCCGAACCGAAAGCGGGGCCGCTCGGCACCGGCATTTCCGAGGACGACGCCGACCGGATCATCAAGGAATTCTCGAAGCGATAACCGAGCCGGGTTTTTTCCGGAATCCCCCTGCCCACAAAGAGTACGAAGCTCCCCCGGTCGTTCTACCTCCGTTCCACCCTCACCGTCGCAAGGGACCTCCCCGGCAGGTATTTTGTCCGCCGGACCGGCCGCAAACTACTCGTTGGAAAGATCGTCGAGGTCGAAGCCTACCTCGGGGAGCTTGACCCCGCAAGCCATGCCTACCGCGGCCCGACGGAGAGAAACGAGGCGATGTTCTTGTCCGGGGGCCATCTCTACGTCTACTTCACCTACGGAATGCACTTCTGTTGCAACGTCGTGACCGGGAACGAGGGCCGGGGAAGAGCGGTGCTTTTGCGCGCCGTGGAACCGGTCGGGGGGATCGAATACATGGCGGCAAACAGGGGAATGAAAATCCCGCCTCCGGATCACGCCCTGAAGAATCTGATCCAGCTGACGAACGGCCCGGCGAAACTCTGCGAGGCGTTCGGGATAGCGAGAGAGCACGACGGAGCCGACCTGTTGGGAAACGAGCTGTTCATCACCCGCGGCGAGCGTGTCCCGGACTCCGCCCTTGCATCAAGTCCCCGGATCGGCATCACACGCGGAGTTGAAAAAAGGTGGAGGTTCTACATCCGCGGAAATCCGTTCGTCTCAAAAAGGCCCAACTGAGCCCCGGAGAGAGGGCTCGAAGCCGCCGGCTTGATTCCAGCCCCCCGTTTCTCTATCTTTCATTACTGTTGCCCCATCACCGTACCAACCTCGGAGGGTCTATGTTTGCATTGTTGCCATTGCTGCTGATCGGTGCGATCGCGATCTGGGTGGTGCTGAAGTACAATTCCCTCATCACCGCAAAAAACCAGGTCACAAACGCCTGGAAAGGGATCGACGTGCAGCTCAAGCGGCGCCACGACCTGATTCCCAACCTGGTGAACGCCGTCAAAGGGTACATGGAGTTCGAGCAGGAGACGCTTCGGAAGGTGATCGAAGCGCGCAATGCCGCGGCGGGCGCGAGCAGCGTGGCCGATTCCGCCGAGAAGGAAGGGGAGCTGTCAAAAGTCCTGTCCCGCCTCTTCGCCCTCGTCGAGAACTATCCTAATCTCAAGGCGAACGAGAACGTGAAGTCGCTGATGGAAGAGCTGACGAGCACCGAGAACAAGGTAAGCTTCGCCCGGCAGTTCTATAACGACATTTCGACAAAGTTTAATATCGCGCAGCAGACATTCCCGGGAAACGCCATTGCGACGCTCTTCAAGTTCCAGCAGGTGGAGCTCTTCCAGGTCGAGCGTGCGGAGGAACGGGAAGCCCCGACGGTGGACCTTTCGCTGAAGAAGTAGAGATCCTCCAGAGATGGAGAATCTTCCCAATATTTACGAGCAACAGCAGCGGAACCGCAGATCCACCGTTGTCATCATCACGCTCTTCATCCTCTTTTTCTGTTTCATCGGTTACGGGTTCGACCTCTTTTACTTTGGCGTCGACCCGTTCGGCCTGCTTGGCGACCCCTCCTTCGGGTTCCCGATCGCGACCTTCGTCGCGCTTCTCTTCGGCTCCATGTCGGCCATGTACAGCCTGAAAGGGGGCGCTCTGGGAATCCTCCGGAGCACGAACGCCTTCCCGGTTCCGGCAGACTCCCAGGAGTACCGGATGTTGCAGAACGTCACAGATGAAATGGCCATCGCCGCCGGCCTCCCCCGCCCCCAGCTTTATATCGTCCCGGATTCCGACCCCAACGCGTTCGCGACGGGGAAGGACCCCGAACATTCCTACATCGCGGTCACCGAGGGGCTGGTCGGGACTCTTAATCGGGAAGAGCTCCAGGGAGTCATCGCCCACGAGATGAGCCATATCAAGAACCTCGACATCCGGCTGATGACCGTCGTCGCGGCGCTCATCGGGGGCATCCTCCTGATCTCCGACGGAATGCGCAACATGATGAGGTTCGGCGGCGCGAGGGCGGCCGGCAGATCACCGGGCCGGAGATCGCGAAGCGGAGGTCCGGTCGTATTGATTCTCTTTGCGATCTGGCTCCTTGCGGTCATTCTTGCTCCATTGATCACCCAGCTCCTGGCGATGGCGGTCTCCCGCAGGCGCGAGTATCTCGCCGACGCATCGGGCGCCGAGCTGACACGCAATCCTCTTGCCCTGGCGAGCGCGCTCGAGAAATTGGAATCGGCGGATGCGCCGACCGCCTCCGTCAAAAAAGGGACCGCCCATCTCTGCATCGTCGACCCGTTGGGAAGATTGATCAACGCGAAGGAAGGATTTACCGCCGAACTCTTCGGCACCCATCCGCCCATCTCCAAACGGATCACACTCCTGAAAGCGATGGCCTATCAAGACACCGTAAGACATCCGGGCCCTCAGGCGGCGAAGGTTTGATTGGTACTGTCGCATTTTCATCTTATCTCGTCATCCCGACATGTTCTAGGTCGGGATCTTTCTAAAAGCGTTGAAAGATGCTGACCAGGAGCATGTCAGCATGACGAGTTGGAGAGAATTGGGTTCAAACTGAAGCACTACCCTTCAATTCGCCGGGTTGAATCTGAGCTCCGCAAAGCCTACATTACACTATGAGAACAAAACATCCGAAAACGAAGAATACACCCCTCCGCGTCCTCCTCGTCGACGACGACATCTCCCTTAATCAACTTTCGGAAAAATTGCTGAGCGAAAGGGGATACCAGGTCGACGTGGCGCTCGATGGAATGGCCGCCCTCGACAAGCTGAGCTCGCATTCCTACGATGTCGCGGTCCTGGACAACTTCATGCCCAGGTTGACGGGCATCGATCTTCTGCGGCAGATGCGGGAATTGAATTACCAGACGAAGGTCATCATGGTCACGGCCGTGAACGAAAGTCAGCTGACCGACGAGAGTTTGAGGTTGGGCGCGGATAAGATTCTGCCGAAGCCGTTCGACTTCGAGAACTTGATCACCTCCATCAACCAGGTCTGCGGACGCAAGTAACCGGCCGCGACTACCTCCCTGCTCTCCTTCCAAGTCCTGTAACCGAGCCGCTTTCCCACGAACCAAGATATCACGCGACCTGAAGGTCGCGCCTACCGGCTCCTCTACCTTTTTTCGTTGGCCGGCGCAACCTAAAGGTTGCGGCTACCGTCTCCTCTACATTCTTCCCGCGTTTGACGCAGGATTCAGGCAGGACAAAAAAAATCCCGGACCCAGCGGATTCGGGATTCTGTCTCATTGCATTTTCGGATGAGGCATTGGGGGCTTAAGAAAGCCTCTGCGGAAATGTACCAACGGGTTCTGACAAAGTCAACAGTTTTTCAAACCGATTTCGGCTGAACGAGATCTACAGCCCTCTCTGGCGGGCGTTGTCGCGAGAGAAGCGGTTATACCGGTTCACCGCGAGGAACCCGAGCGGTACTGTGATGATGACTATTGCAGTCCAGGCAAGAATATCGACGATAGGCGCACTCATAAGGGTTTTCGGCAATTAATCGAGATGGGAACGGGAGAAACTCTGCAACGAATCTACGCATTACCCCCCCGTGGAAACGTGAGATAGCGCAACGATTACGCGATTTACCCGATAAATCTTTCTGGCCTGCCGTTCCTTATCCGGATACGTTCACAGCACCTGCCTGCGATCGCCATCCCATTCCCGGTTAAATAATATTAATGCCATCTAATCGCAGGCGCCGTTCCCATCGTTTTCCGAATAAATTTCTTTTAACTGGACATTTCAAGTATCCCTCTGTACTTTTCCGCTAGCAACCAGGAGGCTGACGCTGTTCATCAGAAGGAGACGGCCATGCGAGTGCTCCTCATAACTTACGATTTTACCAAGGTAGACCCGAAAGCCGACAAAGTGCCTTCCCTTATCAAGCACTACAAGCACGTAAAGCTTTGCGACGGGTCGTACGCGATCGAAACGTTCGAAAAGACAAGAACCATCTTCAACAAGTTCGTGCCCTACCTCAGCGACAGCGCGCGCCTCTTTGTCGTGACGCTCGTGAAACCGTTTACAGGCCCGGTGATGGAGCACGTGAGCGAATGGCTTTCGAAGCACCTCCCGGAGGATTGAAGGGCGTCCTTATTTCACGACGAGCATTTTTTTCGTCTCTTCGAAGACCTTTCTCCTTTCCTTCAACCCGTCGGCGCTGAGCCGATAATAATAGACGCCCGAGGCCAGATCCTCCGTCCGAAAGGTAACACGGTACGTTCCGGGAGGGGATGTCCTGTCGACAAGGACCGCGACCCGCTCACCGCGGAGGCCGTAGAGCTCGAGCCTGACGCGGGCGTTTTCGGGGATGGAGTATTGTATGACGGTGGAAGGGTTGAAAGGGTTGGGATAATTCTGCGCAAGCTCAAACTGGCGCGGCACCTCTCCCGTGAGGCGTAACTTCCCGATGGAGCGGAGAATGTACCTGCCTCCATTGAGAAACGTCTTCGTCCCTGAGCGATACACGACCGGCACGGGACGATCCATCCTGCTCGAACGGTCCCAAATCCGGTAGTAGATGGTATCTCCCCGGGAAAAGCCCTCCTTTGCTTGCGTTGAAGAATCGTCCCCCCAACATGTGATTGTGCAATCCACCCCCCTGCGCCAGAGACTCAATCCCGCGCAAAGGTCTTTTCCGTCCTGCCTGAAGAACACTCCGATCGCATTCCCGGGCTGCATCGCGATCGTGTCGAGATTCACGTCTGCGTCGCGCGGGATGACGATCGTCGCGCTCTTCCCCGTCCGGCTCATGTACATCCAGGAGGGCGGGAGAAGCGTATCGGCGGCAGTTGTGAAGACGGAGGTCGCAGACCAGGCGCTGGTGTCGGGAATGTCCACGGCGCGGACTCTCCAGTAGTATGTCGTTTGAATCTGGAGCCCCGGGAGGGATGCCGAATTGGCGGTCCCCGCATGCCTGGCAATGTCGAGTGTCGAAAAATCGGGTGACCGCGAAACCTGCAGGTGGTACCCTATCGCCTCAAGGGAGGGCTCCCACCGGAGCACCGGGTTGGTCGTGAGCCCCACAAGATTGTTGGGCGGGCTTCCGGCCTCCGGGATCTCCGGGGGATTTGCAACCCCGTGGACTGCTTTCTTCGCCGCGTGGAGAAGCCGGTCCCTCTCAGGCACGCCTGCGGGAAGATATCCGCCGCCCAGGTCCCAGATAAAGATGCCGCCGAGGCCCGTGCTCCGCGCGTATTGGACTTTGGCCCTGATCATATTGCCGTCATCATAGGAGATGAACTTGTCGCTGTCGGAGCCCGGCAGGTCGACACCCAAATATGAAGCGGCCGCAATGGAATCCCAGCAATAGTATTCGGGTTTGTAGTAGACGGTCATGATGTCACGGTAGGGGACATTTCCGCGCACAGCCGGCGGTGAAGACCATGTTTGCCGCGGCTTGACGGCCCCGCCGGTGGAGGTTCCCTGTCCCCCGCTCCAGACGTACCCATAGAAATCAATTCCGATTCCGATCTTGCTCCTCGGCACCCCTGCGGCGGCAAAGTCCGATATGAACCGGTCGGCGGAGAGCGGCGGGGCTCCACCGTTCGGGAAAACAAAGCCCCCGTCGTACAATGCCGAATTGTGCCACGTCACCCATCCGGGCCATGGGCCGGAGATGTCGTAAGACATGATATTGATCTGATCGAACTGACCGGCAAGAGACGCGATGATCCGCGGGTTCCATCCCACCGCGGCGGTCAAAAGTCCCCGTGGAGAGAGAGCGTCGAGCTGCTGCCTCAGAAGCCGGACAAAGAGCGCAAATTGAAGCGAATCTCCCGGCTCCAGTACCTCCCAATCGAGGTCAATTCCGTCGTATCCGCGCACACGCATGAACGAGACCAGATTGGCCACGAAGAGCGTCAAATTTGCCGCGCTCGTCGCCCCGCGAAACGCCGGGGCCGAACCCCAGCCGCCAACGGCAATCAGAACCTTCACACCCGCCGCATGAGCCCTCGGGAGCAACGCCGTCGAATTTATCTGGTGGAGGCTGTTCGAATTGGTGTCGAGGGAGGCGTCGGCGTTCGGAACGAGTGAAAAATGGATGATATGAGTGAGAGCCGAGTAATCGATCCCCTCAGCGGGCAGGACCCCGTTATTATAGCCCCCCTGGTTCCATCCCGCATAGTAGCCCGTGACCCACGGAGATGATTGCGTGTGCGCAGACGGCGCGAGGAAACCGGCAATGGCCGCGCATCCAAGAACGAACACTATTTTTTTCCAACATCTCATGACGATGAGATCCATCTCCCTCGCCTACAATTTCCATGCCATGTAGAAGAATCCATGGAGATACAAAACAATAGGCAGCGTCCCGGTTTCATCCAAGCCCGTTATCCCGGGCATGTTCCTCCTCGGGTTCTCTCAAAAAGCGTTGAAAGATGCTGACCTAAAGCATGTCAGCATGACGAGTTGGATAGATAGACGACCAAACCGAGGCACTACCAAATTTACTCGTTCCCACGCTCTGCGTGGGAACGTGATCCGCGGCGCTCTGCGCCGCAACGAGGTTGGGACGCAGAGCGTCCCGGTATGCATTCCGCCGCAGAGCGGCGGAACGAGAAGACTGAGTCAATGCCAAGAGATCGTTCGGCATGTTTATTGTCGCTCTCAATACATTGCCACCATAGTCCGGTTGATACGATGAGGAGCATTCATAATTTTGCAGTCGCATTTCTGTTCTATTTTTACAACAACTTCGTCACCCATGTACCCCTCTATTCTGTCCGTCATGCCTATCTGAGCGTCGTATTCGGGATCAGGATCGGGGCGGGGACGGCCGTTCACATGGGGTGTTTCATCACAGGGAGGCGAATCAGCATCGGCGACCATTCGGTCGTCAACCGCCGATGCTACCTGGACGGGCGGGGGGGTCTCACAATCGGCGCAAACGTGAATATTTCCCCGGAATCCTACCTGCTGACCTTTACGCATGATCTGGGGGACCCGCAGTTCGGAACAATCGGGCGCGAGGTCATCATCGGGGACCATGCCTGGCTGGGCGCCCGCGCGATGGTGATGCCGGGGGTGAATTTGGGCGAAGGTTGCGTCGTGGGCGCAGGCGCCGTCGTGACGAAAAACATCGATCCCTACACGATCGTGGCAGGAGTGCCCGCCCGCAAAGTCGGTGAACGGTGTAAGGAAATCCGGTATTCCACCAGGTGGTTCCCATTCTTCGACACCGACCTCCCCCGCTAGGATCTCCCGGCCCCGGACGGTTACGTTTGTGCGCAGAACGCATTGCGCCACTGTGAAAAATTTGCGCAAGGGCGCGTGCAGGCGAAGCCTTCTTCCGCCTGAAGGGGGGACAAACTCCCCCCGCAGCGCTGGCACATCAATTGCACCGGTAACATCAATATGATTTCCATGGCCGGAATAGTGCTCGGACTTCTCATCGCGGTCGGAGCGGGCAAGCGGACCCGCAGGCCGGCGATCGGTGCGTATCTCTTTCTCCTCGCGCTCGCGGTCGTCCAGGCGGGCGTGGTGTTGTTCGATATGTTCACGAGACAACTTCCCTCGCCGTAACGATTATGGCAAACGAGTACACGACTTCCCAGAGGGACTCTGCCTGGCGCATCGACTTTTCGGTCGAAGGCGTGCTGGTGGCGTCCCTCGCGATCTTCGGCCCGCTCATTGTCGCGGCGGCGCTTCTCACCAGCGGGGGAAACGTCCTCGCGACGGCGGCGGTCGCAGCGACGCTTTTCATCGTCGTGCTCTCGTGTTGCCGTCTCGATTGGGGATTCTTCTTCTTCATCGGGATGGTCCTGTTGTTCGACCAGTACGAAATCCCCGGCTTCGACTCATGGACCTTCAAGCCCCTCTATTTCCTGAACATCAAGGAGATCAGCTATCTGCCGCACTGGGAGAACGCGGTTGCGAACCCGCTCGAGCTTCAACTGGCGCTCCTCATCCTGGTGTGGCTCGTCCTCGCGGGCTTGAAAGGAGAGGCTCGCATCAGGAGCATCTCCGTCTGGGGGAGTGCGCTCCTTTTTTTCCTTGCGCTTGCGTGTTCGTTCGCGTATGGGTTGTGGCGGGGAGGAGATTTTTTGCCCGCCCTCTGGGAGGTGCGGGCGCTCATGTATCTCGGGTTGTTATACGTGCTGGTTCCCCAGATCATCCAAACCAGGGAACAGGCGCACACGCTGCTCTGGGTCTGCATCGGAGCCATTTCCTTCAAGGCGTTTCAGGGGATCGTGAGATTCGCCGAGCTCGGTTTCAGTTTCGCGGGCTCGATGACCGTGACAAACCACGAAGACCCCGTGTTCATCCTGGATCTCCTGATCTTTCTCCTTGCCCTGGTGATCTTCGACGCGCGAACGAACCAGCGCGTGGCCCTGATGGTTCTTCTGCTTCCGCTCCTGTTCGGGTTCTTTACGGGCCAGCGGCGTTCGGCCTATGCGGCGATCGTCCCCGCGCTCGCCGCCTTCGTCGCAGTCATCCCGAAATCCGGCCGGCGCATGCTGCTTCGCACCGTCGTCCCGGTCCTGGGAGTCCTTGCGCTCTATTGCGGGATCTTCTGGGAGAGCGACAGCAAATTCGCCTCGCCGGTGAAGCTCGTGAAAACGGGAATGAGCGTGGCTCCCGAGGCCGCGGGCGAGCGGTACTATTCCAATCTCTACCGGGAACTCGAGAAATTCGACCTTGCCACCACGGTCCAGCACCACCCGGTCGCGGGGATCGGCTTCGGCAACAAGTATGAAATGCCTCTCCCTCTCGCGAAGATCGATTTTCCGCTCCGCGATTACATCTCCCACAATGAAATTCTGTGGCTCCTGGTCAAGATGGGGGCGGTGGGGTTCTGTTTCTTCTGGCTGTTCATGGACTCATTCGTGTTTAAAGCCTCCTGGACTCTCGCCCGGTTGAACGACCCCTACCTGAAAGCAATCGCAGCGGTGAGCGTTGCGGCGGTCGTGAATCAGATGATCGTCTCGAATTACGATCTCCAGCTGACCTTCTACCGGAACATGATCTTCCTGGGGACGCTGATGGGGTTGCTCTCGGCGCTGGAACCGATCGACCGCCGCGACGGCGGGAAGGGTGCGCAGCACAACTTCGGGGAAACTCCGGCATGAGAATACGCGGACAAAACGGGCGCCGGGTCTACATTCTGGGCGCGCGGGTCGACAACACCACATCCGACAGGGCCCTCTCCTCCATCCGGTGGTTCGTCAACCATCACGACGGCCGCGCCCGCGAGGTGTTCTTTACGAATGTCCACAGCATTTTCCTCTCGAGGCGGAACCGGGATTTTCACCGCCATCTGAACGACGCGGACCTCGTGCTCCCCGACGGATCGGGGCTCAGGCTCGCCGGCCGCATTCTCAAGACCCCGATTGCCGAGAACCTCAACGGCACCGATTTCACCCCGAAGGTTCTTCGCGAGGCGGAGACAAAGGGCTGGTCGGTCTACTTTCTCGGCGCGCATCCGTCGGTGATCGGCCCCTGCCTCAGCCATGTCGCGGAAAGCTTTCCGAACCTGAGGATCGCGGGGGCGTACAACGGGTATTTTTCCCCGGAGGAGGAGCCGTTGATCATCGAGGAGATCAATTCGAGGGAGCCGGACATCCTGCTCGTGGCGCTCGGCTCGCCGAACCAGGAACTCTGGATCGCGCGCCACGCCGGCGAACTGAAGACAGCGGTCTGCCTTGCCGTCGGGGGCCTGTTCGACTTCCTTGCCAGGATCCGCAGGCGGGCGCCGCTCTGGATGCGGAAACTCGGCCTCGAATGGGTCTACAGGCTCCTGCAGGATCCGCGGACCAAATGGCAGCGCGTGTTCATCGAGATCCCTTACTTCCTCCTGCTGCTCGCCGGCAGGAAGCTGGGCATTCGCCCGCTCAGGTCATCGATGCTGAGGAAAGCGGCGGCCTCATGAGCCGGGAAATCGCACAGTCCATCGCCCGGAACACCGGCGTGATGATGGTCTCGCAGGTCATCACCTGGACGTCGAGCTTCGTGCTCATGCTTTTCCTCCCCCGCTATCTGGGAAGCGAGGAGTACGGCAGGCTCTACCTGGCCATCTCGATCGCGATGATCGCCCAGATGGTGATCGAGTACGGCGGCCCCTATTTTCTCGCCAAGGAGGTCTCCCGCTCGCGCGACGGGGCTCCCCGGCTGCTCTCGGATACGGTCGGGATCCGTGTTCTCATGTGGGTCATCGCCGGAACCGCGCTCGTGGGGTTCTCGTTTGCGGCGGGATATCCGGGCCCCGTACTGGCGCTGATCGTGATTCTCATCGTTGCAAAAGTGTGGGAGTGCGCAGGAAAGGCGCTCTCGGGCTGCTTCCAGGGGTTTGAACTCATGCAGTACCCGGCCCTCGGGGGAATTGCGGAGCGGTTCTGCGTCGCCCTCGTCGGAGTGGCGGCCCTCCTGATGGGCGCTCATGCCGTCGTCATCGCCCTCGTCATGGCTCTGAGCTCCCTTCTCAACTTCGGGATTCTTGCCGCCTTTGCACGGCGCATCGTGGCGCGCATCCCCTGGCCCCGGTGGGGCTCCATGAGGGAGTTGCTCAAGACGAACCTCCCGTACTTTCTCTGGTCCCTCTTCGGGGTCGTCTACTATCGCATCGACGCCGTGATGCTCTCGCTCATGGTGCCGGGGGTGGTCGTCGGGTGGTACGGGGCGGCGTACAGGTTCTTCGACGTCCTCATGTTCCTGCCGAGCATCTTCTCCACCGCCGTCCTCCCGGTCCTCTCAAGACTCTCGGTGGGTGACACGAAGTCGCTCGCGCGGACCACCCGGAACAGCATCGATTTCATTCTGCTCGCCGCCATGCCGATCTGCGTCTTCGTCTTCTTCTCGTCCCATGAGATTATCGATCTGTTTTTCGGATCGGAGGGCTACGGGCAGGCGGAGGTGCTGCTGAAAATCTTCGCTCCCGGCCTCGTGCTCGTCTCGATCGACTCGATCCTCGCCTCGACGCTCATCGCCTCAAACCTGCAGCGCCAGTGGGCGGGAGCGGCGTTCGTTGCGATGCTGTTCAACCCGCTCGCGAATGTCTTTTTGATTCCCTTCGCCCAGTCCCATTTCGGCAACGGCGGCATCGGCGCGGCGATCGCCACGTTGATGACGGAGTTCCTCGTGATGTGCATCGCGATTTATCTGACCCCCGGGGAGATTTTTGAAGGGGCCTCCATCGGCCTTCCGCTCAAAGGCCTCGCCGCCTCGCTCGTCATGAGCTGCTTTTGCTGGATCTTCGAGCGCTCGGGAGTTCATTTTCTCCTCTGGGGCGGGGCCGGCCTCCTCCTCTACGGAGTTTCGTTGATCCTGTTCGGGGCGATCCGGCGCACCGACCTGGCGTTCGTAAAATACTCCCTCATCCCGGGGAAATGGAAAAACACTTCCGCTGCGACAAGAGGCGTCCCATCATGAAGATCCTGCATCTCATGCCCTACTCCCCCGAGCCGACAATCTCCGGCGGAACTCTCAGGATCCATCATCTCCTCAAGCATCTTGCCATGCGCCATGACGTGACCGTGGCCTGCTTCGGCGACCCCGGGACCTCGTCCCTGATCGGAAGCGCCTTTCAATCGAAGCTCGAGGGCGTCCATGTGGTCCCCTATCCGTGGGTCGGACGGTACCGCCGCCTCGGCCAGGCCTATGCGCACTTCACAAAATTCAGCTTTCTCCAGTCGATCTTCATCTCAAACGAGATGCAGGCGACGATCAACCGGCTCCTCGACCGCCGTTCCTTCGACGTCGTCCAGACGGAATTTTGCATGATGGCTGCGTTCCGCGTCGGGACCGACGCCGTGCGCATCCTGGACGCGCACAACGTCGAATACGACAATTTTTCCAGATGGGCTGAAAATGCGCGCTCCTGGCTGAGAAAATATCACTACCGCCGGGAATCGCGAAAACTGCTTCACGAGGAACTGGAGGCGTACCGCAGGCAGGATGCGATTTTCGTCACGTCCGAACGGGACAGGGCGATTCTTTCCGCCTCGGTTCCGGACGTTCCGAAATTCCTCGTGCCCAACGGGGTCGACACCTCGTACTTCCGGCCCGCGCAAACGCCGAGCGAGCCCTACTCGCTGGTCTTCACGGGGATGATGGGATACGTCCCGAATTACGACGGCATGCTCTACTTCCTCGACGAGATCTTCCCGCTCATCCAGCGGGCCATCCCGGAGGCGCGAATCTATATCGTCGGCAACAAGCCCCCGCGCGTGCTCCTGAACCGGGCGGCGCCGAACGTGGTCATCACCGGGTACGTCGAGGACGTTCGTCCCTACGTCTGGCGCTCGAGCGTCTACGTGGTGCCGCTGCGCATGGGGGGCGGGACGAGGCTGAAAGTGATGGAAGCAATGGCGATGAAAAAGCCGATCGTCTCGACGAACATCGGTTGCGAAGGGATCGACGTGAAGAACGGAGAATCAGTGCTGATCGCCGACCGCCCGGAGGAGTTCGCGGCTTCCGTGGTGGAGCTCCTGTCGAACTCCGCCCTGAGAGGCCGCCTCATCGAGAAGAGCTGCGAACTCGCGCGCTCGAAATATGAGTGGAACGTCATCGGGGAGCAGGTCGAGCGCTTCATCCGGAAACTTACGCGTCCCCGGCCGAGGTTCACCCTCGCGGGAAAGGAACCGGCCTATGAGCGGTAGAAGGCGCTTCCACAACGGGGGGAATCCCAGGATGATCAAGGTGCTGATGTATCACCGCATCGTCGAGGAGAAATCGCTCAGCGAAGCCTACTGGACGTGCGTCCATGTGCGCGAGTTTCAAAAGCAGCTCGAACTCCTCGACCGGTGGGGATTCACTCCGATCACGTTCAACGATTACTCGCTCTTTCTCCAGGGCGAGCTGAATCTTCCGCGGAAGCCGGTGATCCTCACCTTCGACGACGGCTACCGGGATACCTACGATGTGGCGCTTCCCCTCCTGCAGGAATTCGGTGCGAAAGCGGTGGTTTTTGTCCTCGGGTATCAGGGCGCCGCGACCAATTTCTGGGACCGCTCCGAGTCCCTCCCCGAGGTCGCCCTGATGGACCGCCGGCAGATCGTCGAACTGCACCAGGCCGGATTTGAGATCGGGTCGCATTCCCTCAACCACACGAAATTGACGGCGCTGACCGATTACGACGCATGGCAGGAGATCTCCCGGTCGAGAATTCTCCTCGAAATTCTGCTGAATTCCCCCGTGCGAAGCTTTTCCTACCCGTACGGCTCTCTCAATCCGTACGTCAAGGAAATGGTCGAGCACGCGGGCTATGACATCGCCTGCGGCGTCTCAACGGGTCCGGCGAATTTCGGCGAGGACCCCTACGAGATACGCCGGATCACAATCCTCAATACGACAACCACGAGCGGATTCGCACTCCGGCTCCTGACCCCGTTCCAGTACTACGGATGGGCGCGGTGGAAGGCGGGATGCGTCCTCTACGGCCGGCAACATGATAACGGCGCCGGGCCCGGAAAAGACGCGACGGCGGAGACGGAACCGCCCCGAACTCTGGAGGCCTCATGCAGACGTTAAGATACGTGAGCGCGGTCGCCCCGGGCCGGCCGCGCCGGACGGCGGCCGGGGACGGACGCAACGAACGCGGGGCGACCCGGCTCTCCGTCGAGGCGATTCGGGATGCGGCGGCGTTCTCCCTTCTCCGGGACGAGTGGAACGCGCTCGCCTTCCAGGCCGAGGTCACCCCCTTCCAAACGTTCGAATGGCTTTTTCACTGGTGGAATTATTTCGGCGAAGACCATGCGCGCACGCCGCACATCCTTCTTTTCAGGGATCGCCGGACGCTTGCCGGGATCGTTCCGCTCTTTCTCGAGGTCACCGATCTCCTCGGCAAGCGGGTTTGGAGTCGGCTGCGGTTCATGGGTTGCGGGGTGACGGGGAGGTATTCCCGGGGCGCACTGTCGAAAGCCGGGCCGAGCGATTTTCTTGACTCCATCATCCATCCCTCGTACCGGTCGGTCGTCCCGCGGGAATTCGCCCGCTACCTCGACGAACATCCTTCCGTCTATGACGACATCGAATTGGAGCATCTCCCCGCGGAGAGCAGCGTTCTGGCCGGACTCCCCGCCGAGCTTCACGCGCGGAAGATCCGCTGCAGCGCGCGGCTCACCGAGACCGCACCCAGGCTCGAGCCGCCGGCGACTCTCCCGGACTACCTCGAAGGCCTCCGCCCCCACGTGCGCCGCAAGTTGAATCAGGCAAGGAGGGCGATCTCGGAGACGCCGGGAGGATCGATCGAACGGGCGGACTCCCTTGAGTCGCTCAACCGCCTGTTCCGCGAGCTCGTGGCGCTCCACCAGGCGCGATGGAACCATCTCGGATACCCGGGGTTGTTTTTCTTGCCGGGATTCGGCGAATTTCAGGAGGCGGTGCTCCGCGAATTCTGGAACCGGGGGTGGATCTGGTGCGAAGGCGTCCGGCTCGAGGGAAAACTCCGCGCCGTCCGCCTCGGGTTCGTCTTCCACGGCCGGCTCTACGACTATCTCTCGGGCTTTGACGACCGCCCGCCATGGTCAAAATCGCGGCCGGGCCTCGCGCTTCTTCTTTCGATGGTTGAGTACTCGGTCCAGCGATCTCTCTCCAGCCTCGAATTCCTCCGAGGAACGGAGGAGTACAAATTCGAGATGACATCCCGGTCCACGCGCAATTCCACGCTTTGGGCGATCCGGCCGGGCTCGCGGCGGAGCTACCGGCGCCTGGTCCGGGGGATCATCGGGGGGATGCTCGCAGTCCGGAGGCAGCTTTCCATCGAGCGTTCTCTTCTCGACGTCCAGCGCCGCATCCAGGACGTCCCGCTTCCTGCCGTCCTGGCGTATGTTCGCTTCAGGCTGAAGACCCTGCGTGCAAAGTTTCACCTCCCGCCAATAAAGGGGACGAAAGGACCATCCGGACACCGCACCGATGACGCGGACGAGTCCGGGAACGGCATCAGGGAAGATCACCACCGGGAATCACTGCGAGGAGTGCAACATGCCGGAAAACAATAGACGAAAAGAGGCCGTTGTCCTCTCGGCCGGGGGATCTCCTGCGGCGTATGACATCGTGCGGTCGCTCGGCATCGCCGGGATCGGGTCCCACGTCGCGTCTGCACAGCCGGATGAGATCGCATTCCATTCGAGCTACTGCGCACGGCGGCTCGTGGTTCCGGGGTTTAACGCCGGCCGCGAAGAGGAGTTATTGCGACTGATGCTCGATTTCGGAAAGTCGGTCGGCGAGGGTTCGGTCCTGTACTACGCCTCCGACGCCGAGCTGACGTTTGTCTGGCGCTTCCGGCGACAACTTCAGGAGGTCTATCGTTTTCTCCTCCCTTCCGATGCGACGATGGAGGCGCTCTGCAATAAGGTCCGTTTTGCGGAGTTCGCGCGGCTTCACAATCTTCCCGCGCCGGCGACCCGGATTGTGGCGGACAAGTCGGAACTGCTCGTGATGCTCCCTCTCGTCAAGTTTCCGTGCATCGTCAAGCCCGCATTCAGCCAGGATTGGGTATGGGAGACGGAAGAACAGCAGGCGAGGTTCGGGCCGTACAAAAAAGCGCTCCGCCGTTTTGAATCGCCGGGCGCTCTCGCCGACTTCTGCGCGGCCCTCCCCGAGCGCGCTTCAGGGTTCCTTATCCAATCATACATCGAAGGGCGGGACGAGGCGATCGTGAGCTTTCACGGCTACTTCGATGAGCAATCCCGCTGCCTGGGCTATTTTATCGGCAGAAAAATCCGGACGTATCCCCCGCACACCGGCGGCAGCGTCTATATCGAAACCCTGCATCAACAAGCGCTTGCCGATCGCAGCATCGATTACCTCCGCCGCATCGCCTTCCAGGGGATCGTCAAGATCGACTATAAGTGGGACCCGGACGACGCCGAATTCAAGATCCTGGAGATCAACCCCCGCTACAATCTCTGGGAGCTCCTCGGCGCCTACGCGGGGGCGAACCTTTCCTACATCGCGTACCGCCACCAGAACGGACTTTCGAATACTCCTCAGGTTTCCTACCGCGCCGGCACGCGGCTTCTCTACGTCAAACAGGACCTGCGGGCCTTCTTCGGGGGCTACAGGAAGACGAAGGAGTGGACTCTCCGCGCATACCTCCGCTCGCTCATGACGAAAAAACAGTACGGGGTGTTCGACCCACGCGATCCGGTCCCTTTTCTTGTTTCGGCGCTCGGGTTTCTGAAACGAAAGCTTCTCAGACGGAATGCGATGCGGATTCTTCCACGGGACGCCGGGTCGCCGGCGCCCGTCCGGGAGGATCGGCTGAAGAGCCCTCCCCTGAAGAGGGCTGAGCAGGCCGTCCTGGAGGACAACCAATGAAAAGAGGTGGATGCCTGTGAGAGATACAATGCTTCTACATCCGTACGGAACAAATGTCGCCGCCCCTCAGAACCCGGCCGCGGGCGAGCGCATCGCCCCCGGGCGCCCGGAGTCCGCCCCGGATGGGGCGGATCGGTCCACTCACCGGTGGACAGTTACTCTTCTCAGGAACCCCGCGGATCTCTCTTCGCTGCAGGATGAATGGAACGGGCTGGCGGAGCGTTTCGAAACTCCGCTTTTGAGGTACGAATGGTTTGAGGCGGCTGCAGCCGTGCTTCCCGCCGCTGCTCTGCTCTCGGTGATCGCGCTTCGCCGGGACAGCGAGCTTGCGGCTCTCGCTCCCCTCGCGGTCACCCGGCGGGGCGGGCTCGAACGAACGGAGCTTATCGGCTCTTCCCTTCTCGGGGAACCCTGCGGCCTGATCTGCCGCGACGCGGAATCCCGGCTCCGGCTCCTCGAGGCGATCTGCTCGACGGGCGCGACCATCTTCCTCGGACGCATTCCCGCGGAGCACCTGGACCCCTCGCTCGTCAGAAGGGTCGCACGGTCGCAGGGCCTTGTTTCGTTCCATGGCCGCTCCCAATCCCAGTGGCTGCCTATCGGCGCCTCGTGGTCCGGGTTCGAGGAGAGTCTTTCGGCCCGCCGGAGATCCGACCTGAGGCGCGCGCGGAGGAGGGCGGAGAGCATCGGGCGTGTGGAATTCGAGTTCGTTTCGCCCACCCCCGCCACCGTCGGGCGATACCTCCCAGAAATCTTCCGCGTCGAAGCCACCGGCTGGAAGGAGCGCCGGGGAACAAGCATGCGATCCAATTCGGATTTGCGCCGGTTCTTTACCCTTTACTCTTGCTCGGCCGCGAGGTCGGGGATCCTGCGCCTTGCGTTCATGCGCATCAACGGCGAGGCGGTCGCAGCGCAACTTGCCGTCGAATACGCGGGCTCCTGCTGGATCCTGAAAATCGGCTACAATGAATCGTTCCGGCGCTGCTCGCCCGGGATCGTGCTCATGCATGAAATGATCCGCCACTCGTTCGAGCGGCGTCTGAAGGGTTTCGAATTCCTGGGAGACCTTGAACCGTGGATCGGGATCTGGACGGATCGCGTGCATTCCTACAATACGTACCGGATTTATCCGCCCACGCCTGCGGGCTTGTGGAATCTTGGGCACGACGGAATGCTGCACGCCGCGGAAAGGATCCTTCGCGGAAGGAGGGGCGGGTGAGGTGACTATGGATGCAATCGACAGGATCAAAACGAACGCAGAGAGCCGGCTCGCCTCGACCCATATCGCCGGGGCGGAGCTCGGCGACGCGCTCCGCGCCTGCCGGAAGGCCGCCCGGAGCGGATGGCAGATCACGCTCAGCCGGTGGGAAAACCCTTCCGACCCTCCGAAGTACACCGTCTTCGAATACCTGATCGCGGCAAGGGCAATCGCCCACGACCAGAAGGGAAGCGCGCTCGCCATAAAGTTCCCGGCGCTGGGCTACCGGACCACGCTCCTGATCCCCCTCCTGGAATTCGCGCGGACGGCGGGGCTCCAACTCCGCTTCGACGCCCAGCACCCCGAAGGCGCCGGGCGGACGCTCGAAGCAGTGGAAGAGTTGCACGCGCTCCACAGCAACGTCTGGTGCACCCTCCCGGCCCGCTGGCAGCGAAGCTTCTCCGACGCCGAGCGGCTGGCGAGACGGGAAATACCGGTGCGGATCGTGCGCGGACAGTGGACCGATTCCTCCGTCCGGGATCACGGCCGCCGGGAACGATTCCTCGAGCTGGTGCAAATCTTCACCGGCCGGAAGTCGCCCGTCTCGATCGCAACCCATGACCGATCCCTCGCCCGTGACGCCCTTGCGATGCTCCGGCAATCCGGCACCCCCTGCGAGCTGGAGCAACTCTTCGGGCTCCCTTCGATTGCGGACGGGTTGGGCGGCCTCCCGGGAATTCCCAAGCGCCTCTACGTCCCGTACGGATGCGGTTCGCTCCCGTATCTTGGCAGGGACGCATGGCATCGTCCTTCGATCGTTCTCTGGATGATCAGAGATTTTCTGGTCGGCAGGGAGGGCAAACTCTCGCAAATCTGTTAAGGAGGTGTATGGCCCTCGCGGTGATCGAACTGGCGGCCGGCTCCCTGATCGGATTCCTCCTCGGATATCTTGTGTGCCTGAGCGGGCTCGCCTTCTTTGACAGGGGAATGCCGCAAGCCCGGGGCCCGGGGCTGAAGAAATTTGTCTGCATCATTCCCGCGCACAACGAGGAAACCGTCCTCGAACGGACAGTCCGAAGCGTCATGTCCGGCGATTACCCGGCCGGCCGGCTCCGGGTGATCGTAGTGGCTGATAACTGCACCGATCGAACGGCGGATGTCGCCCGCTCCGCCGGCGCCGCGGCCTGGGAACGGCGCGACACGGCTCTGAAAGGAAAGGGGCATGCCCTGCGGTGGTGCTTCGACCGCCTGGCCGGATCCGGCGAGGAATACGACGCCCTCGTTGTCGTCGACGCCGACAGCGAGGTTTCCGCCGATTTTTTTCGGGTGCTCAACCTCTACCTTGAGAACGGCGCGCGGGTCGTCCAGGCGGCGGACATCGTGCGGCCGCGGCCCGGAATCTGGAGCTCGGAGATCACCCGTGCCGGATTCACACTCTACAATGTTGCGCGCCCTCTCGGAAGAAAATCGATCGGCTGCTCCGCCGGCCTGCGGGGCAACGGGATGTGTTTTTCCCGGGAGATCCTCGCCGCGGTCCCCTGGTCGGCCTATTCGCTCGCGGAAGATCTCGAATACGGCATCGTCCTGTTGCTGCACGGCGTCCCGGTGACATTCGCTCCCGAGGCGCAGGTGATCGCCACGATGCCGGCCGAGGCGAGGCACGCCGAATCGCAACGCGCGCGGTGGGAAGCCGGGAGATTGCCCGTGATCCGCCGGTATGCGCCGCTGCTGGCCCGGGAAATCGTGAAGGAAAAATCGTTCCGGCTGTTCGACGCCCTTCTCGACCTGCTGATGCCGCCGCTCGTCACGATGCTCGCTTTTGTTTCTCTTCTGGCCGGAACCCATCTGCTTCTCGCGGCCGCGGGGTGGACGGCTGCCCTCCCCTATGCGCTGATGTGGTTCGGAATCCTGGCGCTCGGAATGTCGCATGCGCTCCTCGGCCTCATCGCCGTTCGGGCCGACAAATCTCTCTACAGGGCTCTGCTGTACGTCCCATGGTATGCCGCATGGAAACTCATGCTCTATGGCAGGCTGATCCTGCGCGGCACGCCGCAGAGGTGGATCCGGACGGCCCGCGAGGCGGGAGACCCGCGGTTTCACGATTTCTCCCATCGAAGCACTCACTGAACCGAACATCATCAGGAGGTTCCATGCACAAGGCACTTGTCATCGACGACGATGAATTGGATCTCGAGCTGTTGACGAGGATCCTTTCAAAGGAAGGGTACTCCGTGATATCGACCGCGGACGCCCCGCAGGGCGTCCTTCTCTACCAGCACCACCGGCCCGCGGTCGTGTTCCTCGACCTGGGGCTGCCGAGCCGGAGCGGGATCGATGTGCTCAGGGAAATCAGGAGGTTCGACCGGGATGCGCGGGTGATACTCGTAACCGGGTACGGATCCTCGGAAGCGGCGAGCGCGGCGATGAGATTCGGAGCGCTCGAGTACATCGAAAAGAGCACGGATATTCAGCGGATGATCGGGAAGATCCGGGCGACGATCAGGAAGGTGGCCCCTCCCCCGACACCCAGGATTGCCGGGCATGAAAATAACTGACTGAAACGCGTCAACGCTCCTACAAAGGCGGTGGTGCCTCTTTCTTTCATTGTCATCCTGAGCTTTATTTGTCATCCTGAGCGAAGCGAAGGATCTCATTCTTTCGGGGCCGGAGATTCTTCGCTTCACTCCGTTCAGCTCAGAATGACAAGTGTCGCTACGCTCCCTCAGGATGACAGCCAACGGGAAGCCGAGGCATTACCACAACGCCATCGTTCTGTGGTAGATGAGACGCAGACGCCGCGGCACAAGAGCCCTTGCGGCGACAAGCGCAAGAAAGCGCACGGCATGAAGAAACGGGCGAACCCCCGCGGCGGCCGGACCCCGTAACAAGCGCAAAAGTCTCCCGATTCGCATCCGGCCGATCCAACCGGGCTTATTCTTCAGGTGGCCGCGCAGAAGCTCAATCTCTCCTCCGGCGGCGATGCAAACCCCCGCCCTCAGCCGCGGAGCGTTCCGGGCAATCCACTCCTCCGCCTCCGGAGTCTCCATCGCCACAAGGACGATGTCGGGGTTGGCCCCATTGATTTCTTTTACGGCGCGATCGTCGTTGCGGGAGGAGGCGAAGCGATCGAGTGAGCCTACGATTCTGAGCCGGGGGTAACTGATGTATACGTGAGCACGGAGTTCTCCGGGCCTCTCCCGCTCCCCGCCCACCAGGAATACCGTCTTTCCCGATCTCTGCGCGCTCTCGAGAAGCGCGGACAAGATTTGATCTCTCTTCAATTCCTCCCGAAGCGGGGTTCCGAGTATTCTTGCGCCAGCCGCCACACACGCCCCTGACGGGAGCACCAGATCCGCGCGGGAGATGCATTCTTTTAATTGGGGATCTCTCCTCGCGGCCGCGATCGTACAGGGGCGCGCAAAGAGAACCGTCCGGGGCGGGAGGGAATCCCTGTGAGCCGCGAATCCTTCCAGCATCTCCAGGGCAACCCCGAACTCAAGCGAATCGACCCGCACACCGAGGAGAAAGAAGGTCGGTTGGCGCGGGCGGGCTTTTTCAGCTCCTGCCATCCCTAAAACTCGTCGTGCTCAAACCGGTTGAACACGAACCCCAGGACCTGCCGTTTGTGGACGAGCCTGAAGAGCTTCTCGATGTCGGGGCGCCTGGTTCGCCGGCTGTCGACGACGACCAGGAGCCCGTTGAGCTCATTCGAGTAGAGAATGGGGAATCCGTTCGAATCGATCGAGGGCATGTCGACGATGACGAAATTGTGCCGTTCCTCGAGCGCAAGGATGATTTCCCGGAACTCCGAAATGTTCTCAAGCCCGATCAGATGCCCCCCGGAAGCGCGCGCGCCTCCGCCCCTCGCCCGCCGCCGGGACGCCTCCGGGGACCGGTCGTGACCGTTCAATCCCCCCGCGGTGAGAACGGAGAGGTGTTCGATGGAGGTCCGCGAGAGATGGATCGGCCCGTGGTGCAACGCCTCGGAGAGCCCGGGGGCGGAGGGGATCCCGAACGCGTCATGCAGCCGGGGATGCTCGAGGTTAAGGTCTACCAGCACGGTCTCCTTTCCGCACGCCAGCGCGAGTGAGACGGCCAGGTTGCAGGCGACGACGGTTTTTCCCTCCCCGCGGCTAGCGCTCGTGATTCCGAGCGTCAGATTCAGGGAATTGTCGGCGCCGGTGAGGAGCGAGTAATTGAAGCAATTGTAGTACTCGAATCCGATCATGGAACCGTCGATCCCGCCGGCCACTCCCTCACGCATAATAATGGAGCGTAACGGCCGGTCCAGGGGCCGCGGAGCAGATCCGGGAATAAGTTGCGGCGCGGCCGATGGTACGGCCGCGACGGGGCCTTTCAGTTCTTCACGCATGGATTCTCACAGTCTCTCGGGAATGAAAGCAATGATCGGTTTCTCGTATTCTTCGACATCCTTCGGGCCCCTGATCCGGGTGTCGAGCAACTCCGCGGCGACGGCCGAAAGGAGGCCCATCAGGAGTCCGAACCCGATCCCCGCCCCCACGATCATTGTCCGGTTGGGCTTGGACGGTTCCACCGGAACCTGAGGCGGGTCGATGATGATGAACTGGTCGGCGGCGTTCTTCCCGAGGTCGCGCGCCGTCCGGGCCTGCTCGAGCTTCACCTTCATCTCGTCGTAGAGTTTCTGGTAGATCCCGAAATTTGATTCCTGATCCCCGTCGACGCGCTGGGCGACCGAGGCCTGCTTCAGGTCGCTGATCGATTGCCCCCGGCGCTTTGCGAGGTCCCACCGGTCGTTCTGCTGCTTCGCCATCTCCGTTTCCACCCCCTTGCGCATCCGTTCGAGAAGATCGAGCAGCTGGGCCTGGAGCTTTTCAACCTCCGGATATTTGGAGGTGTACTTGCGGGACAACTCATCGTACTTCGAGTAGAGGGTCCTGAGCTCGCCGGAAAAGGGGATGTCGGACCGCTGGAGTTCGTCGAGCGCCTGCTTTCCCTCCTCGGACTGAAACGCTCCCGGGAACGAGCGGAGGAGGGCGAGATCGTGCTGGTAGCCCTGGACTCTCCCGTCGATTTCACCGATCTGCTTGTCGATGTCCTCCATCTGGGTATAGAGTGTGCGGTTTTCCTTCGGCAGTTCCTGGATCCGCTCGCGCAGGAGGGAGACCATCTGCTTCTGGTTCTGCTCGTATTTCAATCGCAGCTCCTCCAGCTTTTTTTCGAAAAATTCCACCGTTTGCTCATCCCGTTGACGCTCCACCTGGAGCCGGGTGGTGATAAAATAGTTCGAGAGCGCGGAGACCGCGAGCCGCGCCCGCTGGGGGAAGACATCGGTATAGGTCAGCGAGAAGGAGTCTCCCTTCCGCTCGGTCTTCACGTTCTTGCGCAGGTCGCGGATGAGGTCCTCTTCCTGCGCGGTCGAACGGATCTGCGGCCGCAACCCGATCGTGTCGATGAGCGACTCCATGCTCGGCCTGCTGTAAATGATCTCGTTGAACGTCCGGAGCCGGTCTTCGGATGTCATCGCCACGGCCATCTCATAGCTGATCAACGGATTCAGCGTTTCGTCCCTCTGGACCAGAATCGTTATGGAAGATTCAAACCTTCTCGGAAGAACGAACGCCCCGATCGAACTGATGATGAAGATCAGGCCAAACGAGAGCTTCACCAGTTTTCTCCTCCGCCGGAGGAGATTCTTTATATCCCGGATCGAAAATTGAGAAGTGATCACGTTTGACCTCATTTGTTCTTGAGATTCAGTCTTCCTGCCGCGGCAGGCAAGGGAGAATCGAGCAATTCCCATACCAAACCCTCCCCCATTCCAGCCCCAACCGGGCCTATTATAAGAGTGGGAAGCATGACTCTTCAGGCGTCATGCGATACCGATGCGCAAGATTTGTTGCGCTTCGGTCCGGAGGACCCTGCGCTTCCCGCACAAACTGCGCGGCCCCGTCCATTCCCCCTCCCCCGGAGGCGCTCCGGAGCGCACCGGGCGGGGCGCGCGGAAGTCCTGCCGGAATTGGTACGGTTCTTGTCCCCTCCCCCTCCGATGAACGGACCAAATCATCCACGCTCGCGCCCGAGAAACCCGTTGCAGCCTGTTCGCCTGCGACCGGGCGGAGATGGGGCTGCGATTCGCGGGGCCTTAATCCTCAGATCGGGGGATCCTTCTATGCAATTATTCATCAGCCGGCGGCGGGACGCTATGCAACTATTGCACATCGCCTCCCTGCTTTTGGCGGGTATGCTCTGTTTCGGCTGCAATTCGCAGAGTAGCAACGTTCAGGACGGCCTTCGAACCTACTCCCGGTCGGGGGCCGGAACCTTGCCATTGGATACGCAATCGGTGGGATACGCCATCAAACGGGGCGACTCGATTGAAGTGACAGTGTGGGGGTATCCCGAATTCGGCACGAAAACGGTCGTTCGGGAGGGCGGCATAATCATCGTGCCTCTCGTCGGCGAACTCGCGGTTGCGGGCATGACGAAGGAGGAGTTTCAGAAGCTTATCAAGCAACGGTTGAGTGAATATGTCAAGGGAGACGCAAGAATAATCGTCTCGGTGGTGAGCCTCAACAACCAGAGGGTGACGGTCATCGGAGCCGTCACCCGGCAGGACAATTTTCCGCTCATGTCGGAGGCCTCCGTCGTGGAGGTGCTCTCAAGCGCGGGGGGCTCGACGCCCGAATCCGATCTTCACCACGTCAAGATCATCCGTTCGGGGAAGAGCGAAGACCCCATTGAAGTGGACCTGGGGGCTGCGCTTGAAAACGGGACCGTCGACCGCCTTCCGAAAGTGAGGCCGGGGGATACGGTCTTCGTCCCGAAGAATGAAAATGTCATCAGGGAGTTTTCCGATTTCCTGCGCGATGCCGTGCTCATCTTCGGATTCTTCACGGTGGTCCATTGAGAACCCTGATGACACCGGAGAGCATCTGCGCCACGCGATCGGGCGGTCTGCTGCTGATTATGTTGGGAATGATGGTCATGATGCCAATTCTTGCGCTCCCTCAGGACTCCGTCGGGTTCCGTCCCCGGTTATCCGGGAGGTACGCGGCTCTGGGAGACGTCTCGGCCGCGGAGGTCTTCGATGCGAGCGGCCTCTACGGAAACCCGGCCTCGCTCTCGTTCCTCGATAACATTTCGATCGCGGCGACGCACCACCAGGAAATCAGGTTTCCCTGGATGAGCGAGAGGATTGCGGCCCGTTATTCCCCTGCCCGGTACAACACATTCGGAATCGGAGTCTCCGTCGATCATCTCGGCCCGGGGAACAGGCCGAACCCCGGCGAGTACCCCTACTCGGAGTACGGCATCGATCTGGCCTACGCCAGGGAAATCATCCCGATGCTGAGTCTCGGCGGCAGGTTCGGATTCGAGAACGCCCAGGGCGGGCTTTCTCAGCTCCGGTCGCGGTCCTTCTCGATAGGGGGAGTCTACTATCCCGATCCCGGCACCAGCTACGGGATCAGCTACTCCACGGGCACGGACATCGCCGTTGTCCGCGGGACAACCGGAGTACGGATTGAGTCGCAGGAGCTTCCCCGGATCCTCAAGGTGGGGGCGGTGATGCAGTTCCCCGCTTCCAAAAGGGAGCGTGTGTTTGTCCTCGCGCTCGAGAACACGAAGTTTCTCGGCGAAGGAGGGACATGGTACCATCTGGGGGTGGAATTCTACCCCGTCCGGTTCATCGCCGCCCGCATCGGCTATGTGACCGGATCATCCGGCGCCCTTGCGCGATGCGGCTTCGGCGTCTGCGCAGAGGGATTCGAGGTCGATTATGCCGTCTCACCGAACGGCAGCAACGAGGAATTTCATGAAGTTTCGCTCTCGGTGGAATTGTAATTTCCGAGGAGAAGCCTGATTATGCCAACCCTCTTCGATATCGTTCTGAGTTTCGGCCTCCCCATGGTTCTGTCGCTCCTGATCACCCCGATTGTCATAACGATCGCGCACCGGATCGGGGCGATCGATCCGCCGGGCGAGCGGAAGATCCATCTCCAACCGATGCCGAGGCTGGGGGGTGTGGCGATCTATGCCAGCCTGCTTCTCTCTCTGCTCGCGCTCTATCCGCTCGTGCCGATGCTCCATTCGATTTCACGCTTCGACCCGCAACAGGTCCTCCTGCTCGCGGGCTCGTTTCTCCTGATTCTCGGAACCGGGATCTGGGACGACATCCGGCCGCTGAACCCCGGGCACAAGTTTGCGGCGCAGGTGCTGGCCGCGACGATCGTCTATCTCGCGGGGTTCCATATTCCGGCGCTCACCAATCTTCTTGGCTCGAATCTCTTCGAGCTGGGGTTTCTCGACTATCCCGTGACCGTCCTCTGGATTGTCGGCGTGACGAACGCCTTTAACCTCATCGACGGGCTGGACGGGTTGGCGTCGGGAATCGCGGCGATCTCTGCGGTGGCGATCTGCGCCATCTCCGTTCTCTCGCACCACTATGCGATCGCGGTCATTTCAATTTGCCTGGCCGGGGCTCTGGCCGGTTTCCTGCGATATAATTTCAACCCGGCGCGCGTCTTTCTCGGCGACTCCGGGAGCCTCCTCATCGGATTCGCCCTCGCGCTCCTCTCGATCCAGAGCTCGACGAAGGGATCGACCGCATTTACGATTCTCATCCCGATCCTCGCTCTGGGGTTGCCGATCATGGACACGCTGGTCTCCACGATCCGGAGGATTCTCAGCTCTCTCCCCCCGTTCGCCTCCGGCTCCGGCCCTCTCCTTCGAAAGCTGCATGCGGTGGTAACTCCCGATAAACGGCATATCCATCACCGGCTTATCTCCCAGGGGCTGCCGCATCGCCGCGCGGTGATCGTGATGTATGGCGTCTCCTGCGCCTTCGGGGCCGCCGCCTTCGCGCTCCAGATCAGCAATAGCGCCGCGAACTCGCTGATCGTCCTGGGCATCGCCGCGGGGTCGATCGTGGGAGTCCAAAAGCTGAAATACCGCGAGATGGCCATTCTTCGCAACGGCGCGCTCCTCCCGATCTACGAGTCGCCGCTCCTGCACCGGCCGGCGTTCCTCGGCATACTCGATATTCTCTTCACCCTCCTCTCGTACTGGGCGTCGCTCGCGTTGACGGGCCGCGGGGCGGAGTGCTTTTCCGGGGACGGGCTCCTTTCCCTGGGGGCGTTCGGGCTCGTGCAGCTGGCCCTGTTCTACCTCTGCGGCCTCTACCGGGAAACCATGCGCCTCTTCGGCGTCGGAGACCTTCTCAAGGTCCTCAAGGCGGTGGCCGCGGCCGTGGGATTGACCTGGATCCTGTCGACGGCGCTCTCCCCCCGCGCGGCCGGCCTGGGGTTCACCGGCTTCATCCTTGATTTCTACTTCCTCTTCTCGATGGTCGCGGGGACAAGGGTTTCGTTCCCTGTTCTCAAGTACTTGTCGCGCCGCGAGGAGACCCGGGGCAAACGCGTGCTGATTTACGGAGCCGGCACAGACGGGGTCCTCATCCTTCAGAAGATTCTGAACGACCAGACTCCTGGACTGGTCCCCGTCGGCTTTCTCGACGATGACCCCGAATTGGAAGGAAAGACCGTGAACGGCTACCCGGTCTTCGGGGGGCATTGGAAACTCGGCAGCCTCCTTCGCAAAACGAGGATCGATCAACTCCTGATTGCCAGCCGGAGCATCAAGCCCGCGATTCTGAAGCGGCTCGAAGGCTCGGCCCGCCTGCGCGGGATCGTCGTCCGGCAATCCCGGATCCGGTTGGAAGAATTGAAAGTTCATGAACCGGAGAAACAGAAGGTGGGAGCGGCGGTGTCCCGGCCGGAAACTATACTCGCCGTGGAGGAAGTATGAAACGCTCCTACGCCCTCGTCCTGTTAATGGCGGGGACCTGCGAATTCGCGGGAGCGCAGATTCTCCCGGCGCCGACGCTCCTGTCCCCCTCCAACAATGCAATCAACCAGCCGACCTCGCCGATCCTCAGGTGGACCACGGTACTCGGCACCACGACGTACAATCTCCAGGTTTCGCTCGACTCTCTTTTCACAGCGGTCGTGTACGAAGACTCCACGATTCCCGGGAACTCGACGTCGGTCCCGGGTTTGCTGAATGCGACTACATACTACTGGAAGGTCAGATCGCTCACATTGATTCTGGCGGGAGAGTGGTCTTCGGCCTGGCGATTCACCACGGTTGCAACGGCTCCGCCTCCGCCGGTTCTCTTGAGCCCAACCGACGGGGCCACCGGCGTATCGACGAGTCTCACATGTTCGTGGGCCACGTCCGCGGGAGCGACTTCCTATCACCTCCAGGCATCTACCACATCGACGTTTAAATTCCCGGCGGTGGACGACTCCGGGATCACCGGCACCAGCCTGCCTGTTCAGGGCCTCCAGAACGGCGCGGCGTATTACTGGCGGGTCAACTCGTCAAACGCGGGCGGGACAAGCGCATGGTCGAGCGTCTGGAGCTTCACGACGATCGTAGCGGCAC
This sequence comes from Bacteroidota bacterium, assembly GCA_036522515.1. NCBI lineage: Bacteria > Pseudomonadati > Bacteroidota > Bacteroidota bacterium. The sequence goes on along the minus strand of DATDFQ010000061.1, from coordinate 49,337 downwards.
CGGCGGCACCGGTACTCTCACTGCCGGCGAACGGGGCGACCGGACAGGCCACGACATTGACACTCTCCTGGAACTCCTCATCCGGAGCGGCAAGCTATCGCGTGCAGGTGTCGTCGGGCGCCGCGTTCCAATCGCTTCTCCTTGATGATTCGACCGTGACGGGGACATCACGGCAGGTGACGAGCCTCGCGAACGGGACCACGTATTACTGGCGCGTGAGCGCGAAGAACGCCGGCGGGGTCAGCGCATGGTCGAGCGTCCGGAGCTTTACAACCGTCGTTTCCGGCCCGTCAGCCTTCAGCTTGTCTTCTCCCTCGAACGGAGCCACAAACCAGAGCCTGACCGGCACGTTCGTCTGGCAAAGCTCCTCCGTCGACGCCAGGTACGACGTGTATTTGGATCAAAACAATCCCCCGGCGACCGTTGTCAGCTCGAATCAGGCCGTCACATCCTATGTCTACAGAGTCCCTGCGAACGGGACAACGTACTACTGGAGCGTGACGGCGAGGAATGCCGGCGGAAGCACGGCCGCGACGGGCGCACCCTGGAGCTTCACGACGATTGCCGGGGTGGTGACCCAGCGAATAACAGTCGCGCAGGGGTGGAATATGATTTCGAGCTTCATACAGCCCCCCAGCCTTAACCTCGACTCAATGTGCGCGGCCATCAAAGCGAATATGGTCCTCTTGAAAAACGGCGCAGGCCAGGTCTACTGGCCGGCGTACGGCATCAATGCCATCGGAAACTGGAACTCCCGGGACGGCTACCAACTCTACATGCGCTCGGCCGACACGTTGCCGGTGACCGGCGCCGAGCTTTTGCCGGGCGCATCCCCCATTTCATTGGTCCAGGGGTGGAACATGGTGGGTTATGTCCGGAGCGCTCCCCTGCGGGCGGATTCATGCCTGGCAAGCATCGCCGCCGACCTTGTACTGGCCAAGAATAATGCCGGCCAGGTCTATTGGCCCTCCTACGGCATCAACACCATGGGAGGAATGAATCCCGGGCAGGGATACCAGCTCTATATGACGCGGGCGTCGGTCCTCACGTACCCGGATAACGCGCCGGGGTTGCCCCCGCCCGGTGCGGCGGGCACGGGAAACTCAACGGACCGCAGAGGTTTCGGGCTCTCGGGATCGGGGAGCGAAGCAGTCGTCCATTTTTCGTTCACATCGAATACCGGCAACAACGCCACGGTGGCGGTACCGGTTGCGGCGAATCCGAACATCGGCGGAACGACTTTGATCGCCGGAGATGAGATCGGCGCCTTCACTCCCGCCGGGCTCTGTGCCGGCGCCATCGTGTGGAGCGACACAAATGCCGCTCTCACCGTATGGGGAGATAACGACCAGACTCCCGGAATCGACGGCTTAAGGGCGGGGGAACAGATTTATTACCGGCTCTGGCGCCAATCCTCGAACACCGAATACCAGAACGTTGCTGTGACCTATGCGACGGGCACTGGCGCGTTCCAGGCGAACGGAATCTTCGTCTTGTCTTCCCTGACCGCCAATCAGACGGCAAAAGTCGAAGATACGAAGGGGCTCCCGGCACAGTTCAGCCTCGGCCAGAATTATCCGAACCCGTTTAACCCCTCGACCACGATCGAGTACGGGCTCCCCCTCAGGGCAAGAGTGACTCTGGAGGTGTACGATGTTGCCGGTAACCGCGTCTCCGTGCTTGTCAACGAATCTCAGCCCGCCGGATTCCACCGTGTGGCATTTCAGGGTTCCGGGCTTCAGAGTGGAACATATATCTATCGCTTGAAGGCGTCGACCTTCGTCTCCGTAAGAAAAATGCTGGTGCTCCGATGAGTCCTCGACTGATGCATACGCGCGGAAAGAGTGATGGCTGCCCGGGTTCCGGCTCAGCCGTGATCTTGATTCTCATGCTCCTCTCGGTGCTCTCCTCCGCATCGGGACAAACTCACTTCAGGTTCACCGCCAACACGGGAAACAACGCAACGGTTGCGACCCCGCTCACGCTGAACCCCAACATCAGCGGCACGCCGCTCGCAGCGGGCGATGAAATCGGCGCGTTCACTCCCGCCGGGCTCTGTACCGGCGCGATTGTGTGGAGCGACACGAATGTCGCTCTCACCGTTTGGGGAGATGACGATCAGACTCCCCAGATCGACGGGATGGCTGCGGGGGAGCGGATTTATTACCGGGTGTGGCAGCGGTCGACCAACACAGAATTCGCATCCGTAAACGTAACATACCTTCAGGGCACCGGGTTTTATGCCGCAAATGCGATTTACATTTTGTCCTCCCTGAGCGCTGTCGCGCCGCCGGGCGCTCCCGGACTCGCTTCGCCCTCGAATGGGGCGACCGGACAGTCCACGACGGTGACGCTCGACTGGAACACCTCACCGGGAGCTGCGAGCTACCGTGTGCAGGTCTCCACTGGCGCCACGTTTCAAACATACGTCCTCGATGATTCGACCGTGACAGGGACAGCGCGCCAGGTGACGGGCCTTGCGAACGGCGCGACATACTACTGGCGGGTGAACGCGAGTAACAGCGGCGGGACGAGCGCTTGGTCAAGCGTCTGGAGCTTCGCGACAGCCGTTTCCGGCCCGGGGGCCTTCAGCTTGACCGTCCCCTCGAACGGAGCCGCAAACCAGGCGCTGACCGGGACGCTTTCATGGCAAAGTTCCACAGGCGCCACCGGATACGACATCTTTCTCGATACGAGCAATCCTCCGACCACGAATGTCAGCTCGAATCAAGCGGGAACTTCGTACGCATACGCGTCGCTCGCCGCCGGCACAACCTACTACTGGAGCGTGACGGCGAAGAACGCCGGCGGAAGCGCGACCGCGACGGGCGCGCCATGGAGTTTCACGACGATCGTCGCAGCACCTGCGGTGCCGTCGCTCTCATCGCCCGCCAACGGCGCAACCGGTCAGCCCACGACGGTGACGCTCGACTGGAACGCCTCACCGGGAGCTGCAAGCTATCGTGTGCAGCTTTCATCCGGTGCCACGTTCCAATCGCTTCTCCTCGATGATTCGACCCTGACAGGGACCTCCCGCCAGGTGACGGGGCTCTCGAACGGAACGACCTACTACTGGCGGGTAAATGCGAAGAACGGCGGCGGAACGAGCGCGTGGTCGGGCGCCTGGAACTTCACCACGAGTGTTTCGCCTCCCGGAGCGTTCAGCCTGACATCTCCCGCGAACGGAGCCGCGAACCAGGCGCCGACCGGGACGCTTTCCTGGCAAAGTTCCTCCGGCGCCACCGGATACGACGTCTTTCTCGATACGAGCAATCCTCCGACCACGAATGTCAGCTCGAATCAAGCGGGAACCTCCTACGCATACGCGGCACTCGCCGCCGGCACAACCTATTACTGGAGCGTGACGGCGAAGAACGCCGGCGGAAGCGCGACCGCAACGGGCGCCCCATGGAGTTTCGCGACGATCGTCGCGGCTCCCGGGGCGCCGGTCCTCTCATCGCCCGCCAACGGGGCGACCGGTCAGCCCACGACGGTGACGCTCGACTGGAACACCTCACCGGGAGCTGCGAGCTACCGTTTGCAGGTTTCCACGAGCGCCACGTTTCAATCATACGTCCTCGATGATTCGACCCTGACAGGGACATCCCGCCAGGTGACGGGGCTCTCGAACGGCACGACCTACTACTGGCGGGTAAATGCGAAGAACGGTGGAGGAACGAGCCCATGGTCGGCCGTCTGGAACTTCACGACGAGTGTTTCGCCTCCTGGAGCGTTCAGCCTGTCATCTCCCGCGAACGGAGCCGCGAACCAGGCGCTGGCCGGTACGCTTGCCTGGCAAAGTTCTTCCGGCGCCACCGGATACGACGTCTTTCTCGATACGAGCAATCCTCCGACCACGAACGTCGGTTCGAATCAGGCGGGAACCTCCTATGCATACGCGGCGCTCGCCGCCGGCACAACCTATTACTGGAGCGTGACGGCGAAGAACGCCGGCGGAAGCGCGACCGCAACGGGCGCACCCTGGAGCTTCACGACAGTCGTCGGGGCTCCGGGGGCGCCGGTCCTCTCATTGCCGGGGAATGGAGCGACCGGACAGTCCACCACTGTAACGCTCTCCTGGAATTCCTCATCGGGAGCTGCGAGCTACCATGTGCAGGTTTCCACGAGCGCCACGTTTCAATCATACGTCCTCGACGATTCGACCCTGACAGGGACATCCCGCCAGGTGACGGGGCTCTCCAACGGCACGACCTACTACTGGCGGGTGGACGCGAAGAATGGCGGAGGGACAAGCGCATGGTCGGCCGTCTGGAACTTCACCACGAGTGATTCGCCTCCCGGAGCTTTCAGCCTTTCCTCCCCCGCGAACGGAGCCGCGAACCAGGCGCTGGCCGGTACGCTTGCCTGGCAAAGTTCCTCCGGCGCCACCGGATACGACGTCTTTCTCGGCACGAGCAATCCTCCGACCACGAACGTGAGTTCAAATCAATCGGGAACTTCCTACGCATACGCGGCGCTCGCCAACGGCACAACCTACTACTGGAGCGTGACGGCGAAGAATGCAGGCGGAAGCACCGCCGCAACGGGGGCGCCCTGGAGCTTTACGACGATCGTCGCAGCACCGGCGGCGCCGATCCTCTCATCGCCGGGGAATGGGGCCACCGGACAGTCCATGACGTTGACGCTGGACTGGAACCCCTCTCCGGGGGGAGTCAGATATCGTGTGCAGGTTTCCACCCTCGTCACCTTCGCGGCGTTGCTCCTGGATGATTCGCTGATCACGGCCACCGCGCGCCAGGTCGGGCCGCTGGCCGATAACACGATCTATTACTGGAGGGTGGCTGCCGCGGGGGTGGGCGGCTGGAGCGACTGGTCGCAGACGTGGGGCTTCGCGACCGGCGTGACGTCCGCTGTTCCGCCGACCCTCGCGTCCCCGCCCGACGGCGCGACGAACCAACCCCTGTCTCCCACGCTCGCCTGGAACGCATCCGCGGGGGCCGATTCGTACGACCTCCAGGTCTCCAGCACGGCCTCGTTCGCGACAATCGTGGAAAACGACACGTCGCTCCCGGTCACGTCGCGAGCGATCGGACCTCTCCAGCGAAACACCGCCTACTTCTGGCGCGTGCGCACGGTCGTTCCGGGCAACCGGAGCGCGTGGTCTCAGATCTGGAGTTTCACCACAATTCCCCCCGCTCCCCCTCCGCCTGCGCTCGCAACCCCGGGTAACGGATCGACCGGGCAACCGGCGGTTGTGACTCTCGAGTGGAACGCCTCTCCGACGGCGACCGCATACCGGCTCCAGCTCTCTCAAAACCAATCGTTTTCGCCGAACATGCTCGACGATTCGTCGCTCGCCTTCACGTCCGACAGGGCGGGGCCCCTTCAGAACAATGTCACATGTTACTGGCGGGTCTGTGCCTGGAACCCGGGAGGCTGGGGCAACTGGTCGTCGGTCTGGCAGTTCACGACCGCTTCCGGGGTTACGCCCGTGCCGGTCGCAACCACCGGTGATACCTCGGGTGTCGGCACGACCTCCGCGCAGTTCAACGGAACCGTGAATGCAAACGGGGTGGCGACGACCGTCAAATTCCAGTATGGCGCCACCCAATCGTACGGATACGAGATACCCGCGGCACAGAGCCCCGTCACCGGCTCAAGCGCGATCCCGGTGAGCGCGGTCGTCACCGGGCTCTCCCCGGGCGCCTCGTACCATTACAGGGTCGTCGCTCAAAACGACTCCGGGATTGCGTACGGGCAGGACCGCTATTTTACGACCCGGTCTCCCGGCTATCCTTCGACGCTGAGCCTCGGAGCGACGGTCCAATTTCCGTCTCACGCGGATCGGGGCTCGTTCACACCGGCCGACTACCGGATTGTCGGACTCCCGGGCGCCACCAACGCGCGCGCCGATTCAATCCTCGGAGGACACTCCGGCGTCGATTGGCAGCTCTACTGGGATAACGGATCGCCCTCAAATTTCATGAGACAGTTCAGCGCTGCTTCACCCTTCAGATTTTCCGCCGGCAGCGCCTACTGGCTCATCAAGAACGGGCCGTGGAGCGTAAGCGGGACCGCCCCCTCCGTTCAGCTTGATAATTCAGGGAATGCCGGGATACCCCTTCATGCGGGGTGGAACCTGATCACAAACCCATTTGTCATACCCGTGGCCTGGAGCGCCGTACAGGCCGCGAATAATGCCCCCGATCCGATCTACGCCTTTAACGGATCGTTCAACGAGTCACCGGCCCTCCAGCCTTATTCCGGATATTATTTCTTTAATGCGGCGAATCTGGCGGTGCTGAAAATCCCCTATCCTTCCGGCGCCTCGATTCCCGCCTCCACGGTCGCGGCGGGAGAAAACGGGGGCGACTGGCGCGTCGGAATTATTCTCAGCTCGCCCGGGGTGACCGACCGGTCGACCCGATTCGGCGTTTCAAGAGGCGCGGATCGCGGGCTTAACCGCTTCGACTTCCGCAAACCCGCGGGGTTTTCCTCCGGCCCGCTCATCTTTTTCGACAGGCCGGAATGGGATTCTCTCTACCCGCGCTTCGCCACCGACATCCGGCCGGAAACCGGGGACCTGGAGGAATGGCGCTTCGAAGTTCTCTCGACGGAGCGGGAGAGGCTCGGCCTTGTTTTCTCGGGGCTCGCGGGGGTTCCGCCGGATTTGAGTCTCGTCCTGATCGATGAGACCGGCGCCGTTTCCGTCGACCTTCGCAAAGACACCGCATACAATTTCATTCACACCGGCGGGAGCATGAAATTCAGCGTCGTCGCCGGGAAGGAGGAAGCAGTGAAAGCGCGACTGGAATCCCTCAGGCCGGGCGGGTTTGTCCTCGGCGACAATTATCCCAATCCGTTCAATCCATCGACCGATATTTCGATCGGGATCCCCTTTGAATCCGATATTGCGCTCGGAGTCTTCGACCTGCTCGGCCGGGAAGTGAAGGTACTCTACAGGGGGAAAATAACTCCGGGCCGGCATACGTTTTCCTGGGACGGAAGAGACCGGTCGGGGAACAGTTTGCCGAGCGGAACGTATTTCTCGCGGTTGATCGCGAACGGGGGCCTGTGGATCACGCGGAAGATGCTCTTGCTTCGATAAGGAGATGATTCGTGATGAGCGTGCAGGTTCAAACCGGAAATCGGGGGGCGAAGAGACCGGGCATCCGGGCGCTCGGGTTGACGGCCCTCCTGCTCCTCTCCCTGCGAGCGCTTCCGGCCGGAGATTCCGGAGTGGCGGAACGGAGTGCGATCCGCAAGGCCCGCCTGATCGGGCAGGGCCAGGGTTCCAATGACTTGACGGTCATGATCGAATATGTCCTCGCGCACGACCAATATGTCAGCCTCAAAATGTTCAATATTCTCGGAACGGAGGTGCTCACCCTCGAGCAGAGCGCCCGGACTGCCGGCGTTCATACAGTCCGGTTCGATGCGAGCGAGGTTCCGAGCGGAGTCTACATCTTCAGGCTTCAGAGCGGCGACTCCGTGTACGACAGAAGGTTTGTGTTGATTCAACCTGGAATGGAGGGAGTATGCAATCATTTGTCCGAAGAACCGGTAGCCTCGGCTGGCTCCTGACGCTTTTGCTGGCCCTGGAGCCGGCGGCGGCCGCGGGGTTTCCCCGGGACGGCGAACTCCGCGCTACGAACGTCCGCTTTGTTCCCGCAGGCGACAGAATTCTCATCCATTACGATCTGTCCGCTCCGGCGGACGCCGAGGTGGAGGTATCCGTGAGCCTGCGAAAGGAAAGCGACTCTTCCTTCAGTTATAGCCCGAAAAATCTGAGCGGAGATTTCGGTCCCGGCCGGTACTCGGGCGTGAACAGGACGATCGAATGGGGTTTCGCAAAGGAATTCCCGGCGGGCCTCGCGGGAAACGACTACTATTTCGCGGTCAGCGTCCGGGAGGTGGCGTCCGGCGGGTTCGGAATGTCCCCGTTGATCGGGGCCGGAGCGGCCGTTCTGGGCGTCGGAATTCTCACGCTCCTCCTTGCGAACAACCACGGGGATTCTCCGGCAGCCCCCGCTCCGGCTTCCGGATTCCCGGCGCCGCCGGGAAGGCCGTAAACGAAATGAGTCACTATCTCCGTCCGGGGGAGCCGGGGATCATCAATCACAAGACAGGGTACCATCGTAACGGCATTAAGGAGGTGGAAGGGGTTATCGAATGAAAACGCTCACGAAACAAGAAACAGCCATTAGGCTGCCCGGACGGGTGGAGATATCCGCCCCCCCGAGGCCTGAATTCTCAAGGGTCCTCACCCCGGACGCCCTCGCTTTTGTCGCTGGACTGGAACGGGAGTTTGGCCAGCGGCGCAAACTCCTCCTTTTGAAACGATGGGAACGCCAGGTGGACATTATCGCGGGCAAGCTGCCCGATTTTCTGCAGGGAACGGCGAACATCCGGAAAGGCGACTGGAAAGTCGCGCCGATCAAGAAGGATCTGCTCGACCGGAGGGTGGAAATCACCGCCCCCACGGATCGAAAGATGATCATCAACGCCCTGAATTCCGGGTCAAACGTGTTCATCGCTGATTTTGAGGATGCCAATTCCCCGACCTGGACCAACATCGTCCGGGGGCAACTCAATGTGATCGAAGCGGTCGACCGCACCATCAGCTTCAGGAGCCCGGAGGGGAAGGAGTACCGGCTGAAGGATGAGATCGCGACGCTCATGGTCCGTCCGCGCGGGTGGCACATGGAGGAAAAGCATGTCACGGTCGACGGCTCGCCGGTCTCCGCCGCCCTCTTCGATTTCGGCCTGTTCATGTTCCATAACGGCAGGGCTCTTACGGAAAGGGGGTCGGGGCCATACTTTTATCTCCCCAAAATGGAGAGCCATCTTGAGGCGCGGCTCTGGAACGACGTCTTCGTGATGGCGCAGGAGAAACTCGGCCTTCCCGCCGGCACCATCCGCGCCACCGCGCTGATCGAGACCGTTCCCGCCGCGTTCGAGATGGACGAGATACTCTACGAACTGCGGGACCATTCGGCCGGCCTCAATTGCGGACGGTGGGACTATTTGTTCAGCATGATCAAGAAATTCCGCCACTACCCGGAGTTCGTGCTGGCGGACCGCTCGCGCCTCGCGATGAGCACCCGGTTCCTCCATTCTTATTCGCTGGCCCTGATCCGGACATGCCACAACCGCGGGGCTCACGCGATGGGAGGAATGGCGGCTCACATACCTGTCAAAGGCGATCAACGGCTCAACGAGGAGGCGATTGCGAGAGTCAGGGCCGACAAGATGAGAGAAGCGGAGGACGGGCACGACGGCACATGGGTGGCGCATCCCGGTTTGGTCGCGGTGGCGAAGGATGTCTTCGACGCCTACATGCCGGGGCCGAACCAGATTCACCGGAAGAGGGAGGACGTGAATATCTCCGCCGCCGATCTCCTGACCGTCCCGAAACCTGTCATCACCGAGCAGGGGATGCGGGTCAATATCCGGGTCGCGCTGGAATACTTCGAATCGTGGCTGAGGGGAATCGGGTGTGTCCCCATCAACAATCTCATGGAAGATGCCGCCACGGCCGAAATATCGCGGGCGCAACTCTGGCAGTGGCTGCACCATCAAACCACGCATCTCTCATCCGGCGGCAAGATCACCCTCGACCTCTACCGCAAGATCGTGACTGAGGAACTGGCCGGACTCCTCTCCGAATCCGTCCCCGGGGAAAGCGACCAGAGGAAATTCAGATTGGCGGCAGAATTGCTCGATAAGCTCGTCGTCGGCAGAATGTTCAGTGAGTTTTTCACCAGCATCGCGTACACATACCTGGAATAGGCGAAAGGAGGAGGTATGAACACCAATCACGAGGCTTCACGAATGCTGAATTCATGGACGCTCGATCCGCGCTGGACTGGAATTCAGCGTCCCTACACCCCGGAGGCGGTCCTCCGCCTGCGGGGATCGATCCGGATCGAACAGACGCTGGCACAAATGGGTGCCGCCCGGTTCTGGAGGCTGCTGCAGAGGGACGGATACGTCCGGGCTCTCGGGGCCTCGACGGGCAATCAGGCGGTGGAACAGGTGCGCGCGGGACTCGAGGCTGTCTACGTCAGCGGGTGGCAGGTTGCCGCCGACTCGAACGACGCCGGCCAGATGTATCCCGACCTGAGCCTCTATCCCTCGAGCAGCGTTCCGAACGTCGTCCGGAGGATTAACAACGCGCTCCGGCGGGCGGATCAGATCGCGCACATGGAAGGAGTCGCCGGACCGATCTGGTTCGCTCCGATCGTGGCCGATGCCGAGGCCGGATTCGGGGGCCCTCTCAACGCGTTCGAGGTCACGAAGGCCCTGATCGAGAGCGGTGCTGCGGCAATCCACCTGGAAGATCAGCTCTCCGCCGCCAAGAAGTGCGGGCACATGGGAGGAAAAGTGCTCGTCTCGCCGGGGGAATTCATCCAAAAACTTGCGGCGGCGAGGCTCGCCGCCGACACGCTTGGAGTCCCGACGGTCCTCATCGCGCGAACCGATGCCAACGGGGCCCGGCTGATTCAGGGAGAGGCGGATCCGATCGATGAGCCATTCCTGACGGGCGAGCGGACGGGCGAGGGATTCTACCGCATCACGGGCGGGCTTGACTGCGCGATCGCCAGAGCCCGGGCGTATGCTCCGTTCGCCGATCTCCTCTGGTGTGAGACGTCAACTCCCGATCTGGAGGAGGCGCGCAGGTTTGCCGGGGAGATCCATTCGGATTTTCCCGACAAGCCCCTTGCCTACAACTGTTCGCCGTCGTTCAACTGGCGCCGGAACCTCAGTCCCGAAACGATCTGGCGATTCCAGAATGAACTCGGGGCGATGGGTTACAGGTTTCAGTTTGTCACGCTCGCCGGATTCCACACGCTCAACGCGAGCATGTTCAGGCTGGCCCGGGAATACCGGGAGGACGGTATGGCGGCCTATTCCAGGTTCCAGGAGGAGGAATTCGAACTCGAGCGGGAGCACGGTTTTGACGCGGTTCGTCATCAGCATTTCGTGGGGGCCGCCTATTTCGACGAAATTCAGCTTGCGGTAACCGGAGGGACAGCCTCCACGGTGGCTCTGAAAGACTCGACGGAAGCCCATCAGTTCAGCAGTTGAATCCGCCGGAGGACGAGGATGAGCGCGAAGTTTATCAAGGAGCTGAACGAATTCCGCCAGCAGCTCGATGAACTCAAGAACCGGGGATCGGACCTTGGGTGGCTCAGGACCGAGCGGCGTCTCCGGTTGCAGTATGTGGTGACGCGTGTGCTGGCCGAGACCTCCTCCCTGCCGGACGCGGTCCATCAGCTCTTGCAATCGATTTGCGTCATCGAGCGGTGGCATCTGGGAATGCTCTGGCGGGTCGACCGCGACAAGAGGCATCTCCGCCTGGCCGGCGAGTGGCACAGCCCGTCCCTCGACGCCTCGACTCTCGTCCCGATCTGCCGCCGGACGTTCTATCCGGAGGGGACAGGACTCCCCGGGTCGGTCTGGGCTTCGGGAAAACCGATGTGGATTTCCGAAGCCGGGGCGTTCGCGAACTGGGACCTGGCTCCCAACCTCGCGGCGATGGGGCTGCACGCGCTGTCGGCCTTTCCGCTCCGGACAAATGAGGGGATCGTCGGGGTCGTAACGCTTTTCTCGCGTGAAAACCGGAAACCGGACAACGACCTGTTGCAGCTGGTCGGGGCGTTGGGCCAGCAGATCGGCGAGATGCTGAACCGCAAGGCTGTCGAGGAGAAGGTTTTGGAGCAGGCCAGGCGCTTCCGCGCGCTCATTGAAAACAGCAGCGATGCGATCGCGCTGATCGATACGGATTTCAGAGTCCTCTACATGGCGCCTTCCGCCGAACGGATACTCGGGTATGCGACGGAAGACGTCGTCGGCCGGGGGGTCTTCGAATTCATCGATCCGGGCGATTCTCAGTATCTCAGGGAGCTCGTGACGAGCATCCGCGACCAGGCGGGGAAATCTGCAACCGCGCAGTACCGGTTTCGGCACAGGGACGGGTCGTGGAGATGGCTGGAGAGCGTCGGGACGAACCTCCTCGCGGACCCCAGCATACGGGCGATCGTTCTGAACAGCCGGGACATCACCGACCGGAAAGACGTGCAGGAACAGTTTCGCCGCGTGGAGGCGGTCAACAGGGAGCTCGAGGCGTTCACCTACTCGGTCTCCCACGATCTTCGCGCGCCCCTCCGCGCCATCGTCGGTTTTTCGAGAATCCTGGTGGAAGATTTCTCCAAAGGGATCGATCCCGAAGCGCAGCGGCTTCTGAACATCGTCAGGAACGGGGCGCTGAGGATGGGAGAGTTGATCGACAATCTGCTGGCATTTTCCCGGATCGGCCGCCAACCGCTGAGCTATTCCGGAATTGATATGACCGCGCTTGCAACGTCGGTCACCGAGGATCTGAAGGAGCCGGATTCCGGGACGGAAGCCCGGGTCACCATCCGGCCGCTTCCGGAGGCGCGCGGCGATCCCGCGCTGATCCGCCAGGTATTCGTGAACCTCATCTCCAACGCCCTGAAGTTCAGTAAGCGGCGGGAGATTCCAGCCGTCGAAATCGGAGGATGCGCCCGGCAGGAAAAGCTGCTCTACTATGTCAAGGACAACGGCGTCGGTTTCGACATGCAGTACCGAAACAAATTGTTCGGAGTCTTCCAACGACTTCACAGCGATAAGGAGTTTGAGGGAACGGGGGTCGGCCTGGCGATCGTGAAGCGGATCATAGACCGGCACGGCGGGGAGGTCAGCGCCGAGGCCACCGTTGGAGGCGGGGCGACCTTTTATTTCACACTTCCCCGGTAACACCCGGAGGGAGCGGGGCGAATGGCCGCTGAAGCACATATCGTAGAGATCCTCCTCGTAGAGGACAATCCAAATGACGCGGAGCTCACGCTCCGGGCTCTCGATAAAAACAAGCTGGCAAATAAGGTCTTTCGTGTGAGCGATGGAGCGGAAGCGCTGGAATTCTTGTTCGGCAAAGAATCGGGAGATCCCCCGCCCGCCGGCCGCATTCCACGGGTCGTGCTGCTCGACCTGAAACTGCCGAAGGTCGACGGATTGGAAGTGCTCCGGCGGATGAAAGCCGACGACAGGACCCGGATGATACCGGTCGTGGTCCTGACCTCCTCCAAGGAGGACCGGGATATCATTGAAAGCTACCGGCTCGGGGTCAACAGTTATATCGTCAAGCCGGTCGACTTCGACAAATTCGTCAGATGCGTTCAGGATCTCGGCCTCTACTGGCTCTTATTGAATCAGCCGCCGCCGCTGCGATGAACCAACCGCTTCGGATACTGCTCGTGGAGGATACCCCCTCCGACGCGGAGCTTGCCGAGCATGAAATGCGGGCGTCGCAAATCTCGTTTCACTCGAAACGGGTCGAGTCGAAGGAAGGATTCCTCCAGGAGCTGAACACGCCGCTGCCCGACATCATTCTCGCGGATTTTACCCTCCCCCAGTTCAGCGCGCTTGAGGCCCTCCGGCTGTTGAAAAGCCTGCGCCTCAGCATCCCCTTTATTCTCGTCACGGGGAGCCAGTCCGAGGAAGTTGCCGTGGAATGCATGAAGGCCGGGGCGGACGACTATATTCTCAAGACGAGTCTCAAGCGGCTCCCTCAGGCCGTCCTGAACGTCCTCGCGAAAAAGCGGGCGGAGAGGGAGAAGCGGGAGGCGGAGGAGGGATTGAGGAGCACGAGCCGCCAGCTCCGGGCCCTCGCGGCACGCCTCCAGAACGCCCGCGAGGAGGAGCGAAAGAAGATCGCGCGGGAGATCCATGACGAGCTCGGACAGATGATGACCGCGGTCAAAATCGACCTCGCGATGCTGGACCGGAAGTTGTCCGGCCGGAACGGCGAGCGCCTGATCGCCCAGGCGAAGGCGGAGATCGCCGCGATGCAAAAGATGGTCGATACGACGATCAAATCGGTGCGAAAGATTGCCACAGAGTTGAGACCCGATGTCCTCGACAACCTGGGGCTCCTGGAGGCGTTGCAATGGCAGGCACAGGAGTTTGAGCACCGGACCGGGATCCCGGCCCGGCTGAACCTTACGGACGCGCCGCTCGAGCTCGATCAGGAGAAGTCGATCGCCGTGTTCCGGATCTTTCAGGAGACCCTCACGAATATCGCCCGCCACGCCAAAGCAAGCGAAGTGGACGTGACTCTTCGCACCGAAGAGGGGAAGCTGCTCCTCGTCGTCGCCGATGACGGGCGGGGGATCACGGAGGAGGAGCTCCAGGGACCCGGCTCGCTTGGGTTGCTCGGAATGAGGGAACGCTCCCATCTCTTCGGGGGGGAAGTCCAGATCGCGCGGGGTAAAGAAAAAGGGACGATCGTGACGGTCACAATCCCCCTCCGCCAGGGTTCTTCCCGAGGGGAGGCACAATGATTCGAATCCTCATCACCGACGATCACCCCCTCATGAGGGAAGGTGTCGCCAAAATCCTCCTGGCGGAATCCGATATGCGGGTGGCCGGCGAGGCCAGGACCGCTGCGGAAATGCTTGATCTTCTCCGGGAGAAGGAGGTCGACGTCCTGGTCCTCGACATCTCCCTTCCCGGAACGAGCGGCCTCGACGCCCTGAAGGACGTTCGGCAGCAATTCCCCAGGCTTCCCATCCTCATCCTGAGCATGCATCCGGAAGATCGTTTCGCCACGCGGGTGCTTAAGACCGGCGCCTCGGGGTACGTCACGAAAGAGAGCGCGCCCGAGGAGCTTGTGAAAGCCATCCGGAAGGTTCACCGGGGCGGGAAATATGTCAGCAACTCGCTCGCCGAGAAGCTGGCCGAAGAGATCGACACAAGTGCGGTAAGACGACCGCACGAATCGCTTTCCGACCGCGAATTTCAGATTCTTCGGATGATCGCGGCGGGCAAGAAGGCCCGAGAAATCGCGCACCAGCTCTCGCTGAGCGTCAGGACTGTCAATACCTATCGCACCCGGCTGCTGCAAAAAATGCATATGAAATCGACCGCGGAACTCATTCACTATGCGCTTGAACAGAAGCTTCTCGACTGATCTCCTCTCCGCTCCCCCCCTTGCCCGGAGCGGGTACAGATCTCACGAGGACGTGAGGCGGAACGCCCTCCCCCCGTGGGTGATCCATGGCGCGTTCATCCTTCTCGCGTGCCAGTTCGCCTATTATTTCACGATCCTGAGGTTCCAGCTCGACGCCGAATACGGGAGATGCACGCTCGCACAACTTACAACCTATCGGGCGGATCTTCCCTTCCAGTACCGCGTGCTCACGATCTGGATCATCAACCTCCTGTCGGGGTTCATCCCGCCTTTCCATGTGGCGGAACAGCTCTGGATCACGCAGAACGTTCCGGCCGGGATCGCCCGGGCGGCCATCGCCCTTGAGTTCGCCTCGGTGGTCGGCGCGCTTCTTGCGTTCCGGTATTATCTCCTCCAGTTTATCCGGGATACACTTGCCGGATCGCTCATGTCGATGAGCCTTTTCCTGGCCCTCCCCTGGGTTTACCTGTTGCCCAGGTATGCGCCCTATTGGGCGCCGTACGACATTCCCGCGCTCCTGATCACGATCCTCGGGCTTATCTGTCTTTCCAGGAAATGGCGGGCGGCTTATTACTGCGTCTTCCTGGTGGGGACGTTCAATCGGGAGACCACGCTGGTTCTGACACTTGCGTATGCTCTCGACGCGTTTGGAAGAGAGCGGACGAGGACCATCGCGATGCACTCTCTCTCGCAGTTCGCCGTCTGGGCGGGTGTAAAATACCTTCTCTTCACGATGTATGGCTCCAACCCGACCGAGGGAGGATCATTGTTTGAAGAACATCTTGCCGCGAACCTGACTCTTCTCCGGAATCCGAAGAGCTATCCGCTGTTTTTGAGCGCCGTGGCGATCTGGTGGCTTCCCGCGCTGGCCGGGTATCGGCTGATCCGCGAGCGCTTCGTGAAACGCACGTTCCTCGCCGCTCTCCCCTTTCTCGGGGCGGCGATGCTGGTGGGAAGCATCCTTGAGGTGCGGATTTTCGGCGAGATGCTCGCGTTCGTCCTCCCCGCCGGCCTCCTGGGGCTCCGGGGTTTGATGTCGGGAGATCTCTTAGATCTCCCTTCCGATTCTCGCCGTACCTCCCTCTCCGCAACCGCAAACCGATAAGCAACCGGCTTGAGGTTCCGGGAGGCCCCCTCCCTGATCTTGTTATCCTGAGTCCCGCCTGCGCGGGATAAACTCCTCTGCTCGTCATCCCGGCATGTTTCAGGCCGGGATCTTTATAGTTCTCCCCTCCATCCGATTACCATTCCACTTTGTCCAACGGCCGATCTCATTCCCCTCTCCGTAGTCCCGCTTCCCAAATTACTACACGGTTTTCATCGCTTTACCGATACCGCAGGCATCTCCGGCTTCGTACCTTGTACACGACGCAAGAATGACACCACAGGAGATACGCTTGGAAACGACTCGAGTAAAAACGGTGCCTGAGGATATGAAAGTACTGATAGTCGACGATTCACCTCTCATCTGCCTTCGGCTCGCAGCCCTCTTATCCGATGTCGAAGGGGTCGAAATCGCGGGCTACACCACCGATTCCGCGTTGGTGATCAGTTCGGTGACGAGCCTCAAGCCCGATGTGGTCATCCTCGACATCCAGCTTGTGGGAGCGAGCGGGATCGACTTCCTGCGTCAGATCAGGAGGGATCATCCCGGTATCGTCGTGGTGATGCTCACCAATCTTGCGGATCCGCGGTACCGGAAGACCTGCCTCGAAGCCGGAGCGGCCTTTTTCTTCGACAAATCGACGCAGATCTTCGAGCTGGCGGCGCTCTTCGAGCGTCTTGCCCAGGAGCCGAAATCCGGTCGCATTGCCGGTCAGAAGAGTCTGGCGCCGTTTGATCCCGATCCGGAGAGGCCTCCCGCTTGAGTGCCGGGCACAACGAACATCAATCATCAACATTCGTAAAGGAGAACTTCATCGTGAAACATCGCATCATCGTCTTACTTCTGGTGTGGGGCGCAACAACCCTCGCGACTCTCACCGCGCATGCCCAGTCGAATCCCTGGGTCAGCGCTTACTATGCCGGCTGGAACCAGGGGTACCTTCCCCCCTCGGAAATCGACTACTCCGCCGTGACGGATATTATCCACTTCGCTCTCGTGCCGCAAACCAACGGCTCTCTCGATTATCTGAGCAACAGCATCAGCCCGGCGAACTCCGCCGCGCTGGTGCAGGCGGCCCATGGCGCCGGCAGGAAGGCGCTGGTCTGCATCGGCGGATGGAACACCGAGGGTGGATTCCTGGGAGCGACAAGCGGCGGAACGATGAACACCTTTGTTTCGAATATCGTCTCGTTCACGACGAGCCGGGGATACGACGGGGTCGACATCGACTGGGAACCGTTGAATGCGGGCGACGCAAACCAGTATGTCGCATTCATCACCGCTCTCCGGACTGCCCTGGATGGGGTGAGCCCCCGACCGATGCTCACCGCGGCAACCGGATGGCAGCCCGCGATCATCGCGCAGGTTCAGTCGAAGCTCGACCAGGTCAACATCATGACCTATGACATGTCGGGCCCCTGGCCGGGCTGGGTGACGTGGCATAATTCCCCGATCTATGACGGCGGGTTCAAGTTCCCGAGCACCGGCGGGTACGTCCCTTCGGCGAACGGAATGGTGGACGATTTCGTGTCCGGCGGAATTGCGGCGAACAAGCTGGGCATCGGGATCGATTTCTACGGCTATGTCTGGAGTGGAGGCACGGGAACGCCTTCAGGAGGAGCTACGGCTCCGCGCCAGAGCTGGTCGGCCGCCCCCTCGCTCCAATCAAATGTGCCGTACTACACGATCCTTCAGAATTACTACCAGTCCGCGAACGAGCGGTGGGATTCGAGCGCGCAGGCCTCGTATCTTAGTTTTGACAACGCGGGTTCGACCGGCGACATGTTTATTTCCTATGACAACGAGAACACCTGCCGGAAAAAAGTCGAGTACGCCCGAAGCAAGGGAATCGGCGGAATCATCATCTGGGAGCTCGGCGGCGGGTATCTCCCGGGGACGTTTCCGAACCGGGACCGGCTGCTGCAGGCGGTGAAGCAGGCGATCGGCGGCGGGACTCCCACCCCGGCCCTGCCGGCTCCCCCGGCGCTCGCCATGCCGCTCAATGGTACCACCGGAATGGCGACTGCGGCAACGCTCTCCTGGAGCGCTTCCACGGGCGCCTCGTCCTACGGACTGCAGGTCGCGTCCAACACGTCCTTTGCACCCGCGATCGTGAATCAATCCGGGCTCGTTCCGCTCTCATCGGCCGTGAGCGGGCTTGCCAACTCCACCACGTACTACTGGCGCGTCAACGCCACGAATAGCGCCGGAACGAGCGCATGGTCGAGTGTGTACAGCTTCTCGACGGCCGCGACGGCGCCGGTCGCACCCGCAGCACCCATCCTGGCCGCGCCGGCAAACGGGGCGACAGACGTCCCAACGACTCCCTCGCTCTCGTGGAATTCTTCAACGGGCGCGTCTTCGTACCGTCTCCAGATCTCCGCAAGCCCGGCTTTCTCGACAATAGCGGCGGACCAGAGCGGAATCCAGGGCACCGCTTCAAGCGCAAGCGGCCTGGCCAACAGCACGCTCTACTACTGGCGGGTCAACGCCACGAATAGCGCCGGCACCAGCGGTTGGTCGACTGCCAATAGTTTCACGACCGCCGCAGCCCAACCGGCGACATCCGACCTCTGGGTGTCTCAGGACGGATTGCTTGCGCCATGGATCGACGCATCATGGGGCGCGACGGTCGATTTTTCGAACAGCGAGCAGCATTACAGCGGGGCAACTTCGATGAAGGTCGTCCAAAGCGCATGGGGAGGGTTGAGCGTGCACTCGGGCAACTGGGGAGCGCCCGTCAACGTGAACACCTCGTCTTATTCGAGCGTCAAACTTGCGATCTTCTCGCCTTCGGGGGGAGTCTCATTATCGCTCCTGTTCGAAAACGAGCTCGGCACGGCCTTTCCGCGCGTCAGCTACGGAGCACCGGCGGCCGGCCAGTGGGTCCAGGTATCGATCCCGATGAGCCAGCTGAATCCGGGCGGGCAAGTGGTAAGCCGTCTGGATATCATGGACATGAGCGGTTCGGCGCAGACCTTCTATGTGGATGACGTCCGGTTCGGGGGAACGGCTGTTGCCTCCGTCCCTTCCGTCCCGGCACTCAGCGCCCCGGTAAGCGGAGCCTCGAACGTTGCTACGAACCCGACGCTGGCATGGAGTGCCTCCACGGGGGCATCATCGTACCGGCTGCAGCTTTCGGTCCGAACGGATTTTTCGTCAACCGCACTCGATCAGAGCGGCATCGCGGCGACCCAGGCGACGGCTCCCGGGCTCGCAACCGGAACCACCTACTACTGGCGAGTGAACGCGACAAATTCCGCGGGAACGAGCGGTTGGTCGAACACGTTTTCGTTTGCGACGCAAGCCTCCGCGCCGAATGCGCCGCCCGTCCCGACGCTGGTTTCACCGGGCAACGGGGCGAGCAAGGTCTCCGGCAGCACGACCCTGACGTGGAACCCGGCGGCGGGAGCGAGTTCATACCATCTGCAGGTCTCGGCCAGCAGCGCCTTCTCGGGCCTCGTCTCGGATCAGGCGGCGCTGACAGCGGCTTCCTTCGCGTTGACCGGCCTCTCAAGCAACACAACCTACTACTGGCGGGTGAATGCGTCGAACGCCGGCGGGACGAGCTCGTGGTCCGCGGTCTGGTCGTTCAGGACTTCAAACAGGCGGACTTTTGTTTCCGCGTATGGAACTGCTTCGGTGCAGCAGGTAGAAGAGGGGATTCCGCAATCGTACGCCCTCAGCCAGAATTTTCCGAATCCGTTCAACCCATCGACGACGATCCGGTTCGAGCTTCCGGAGGCGGGGCATGCGACACTCAAGGTCTATAATTCGCTCGGCCAGGAAGTGGCGACCCTACTCGACGGAGAGCTCGGCGCCGGCACGTTTCAGGCCGTCTGGAATGCCGGCGGCATGCCAAGCGGCACCTATTTCTACAGGCTCGATGCCGGCAGCTTCACGCAGAGCAAGAAACTTGTACTCCTGAAGTAAGGAACGTCGCAGGCAACAAGAGGGGCGACAGGGCATTCACGCCGTTCTCCGGCGAATCCACCAGCCAGCATCGGGCGAAAGCCTGATGCTGCTTTTATTCTCACACCCCGTTCTCGTACCGGTGCAGCTTGTAGAGCAGGGCTCTCCGGCTCAGGCCGAGCACCCTCGCCGCCTTCGACCGGTTATCCTGCACCGAGGCGAGCGTCTGGAGAACGATCGCCTTCTCCGCTCCCTTGAGCGACGTTCCGACGGGAATGCTGATCTGGGAGGATGGTTTCCTGCTTCCGTTGATCTTCTCGGGCAGATACTTTGGATGGATGACGTCCTCCAGGCACATGACGACCGCCCTCTCCACGACGTTTTTCAGCTCGCGCACGTTACCCGGCCAGTCGAACCCGGTCAGCATTTCCACCGCATCGGGAGAAAACGACTGGCCGGTTCTCCCGTATCGCTCGCCGAACACTCCGAGGAACGCCTCAAGGAGGATCGGGATATCCTCCCTCCGCTCCCGGAGAGGCGGAATAAAGATTTCAATGACGCTGAAACGGTAGTAGAGGTCTTCCCGCAAGTCCCGCGATTTCAGGGCGGCCGACACGTCCCGGTTCGTCGCCGCCAGTGTCCGGACGTCGACGCGTATCTCCTCAGTCCCCCCGAGCCTGCGGAAACACTTCAGCTCGATCGCGCGGAGGAGCTTCACCTGAGTCTCCGTGTGCATTTCGGCGAGCTCATCGAAGAACAGCGTTCCCCCCTCGGCAAGCTCAAAGCAACCCGCCTTTTTCGGAAGAGCCCCGGTGAAAGCCCCTTTCTCGTGGCCGAACAACTCATTCTCAATCACATCCTTGGGAAGCGCTCCGCAATTTACGGCGATGAACGGCTTGTTCGCCCGGTCGCTCTGCGCATGAATCAGCCGTGCGACAACCTCTTTGCCGGTCCCGCTCTCCCCGCTGATGAGGACGGCGGTCGGAGATTTCGCGACCAGCGCAACCGCCGACCGGATCTCGCCGATGGACGCACTCCGTCCCAGGAGCACCGGTTCGACCCCTTTCGGTGTCCGGGCTTGAGACCCCCCTTCAGAGGGGGACGCTTCGTGAACGAGAACTCCAGAATCCAGGTTCATGGTGCGAAGTGAGTTCGGCTGTTTTATGGAAGATAATCCGGTTTCCGGTGAACCACAATCGGCGGAAATGAGTAATTTTTGCCTACCCGATGGAGGCTAGTCGGGCGGGCGTACCTTCTAGTTATTTCTCATGAGGGGGTGAGATCGGAATACCCGTTCTCAAACGCATAGCGGACGAGCGCGGCGGTGTCGTGAATATTCAGCTTCTGCATGAGGTTATTCCGGTGCGTGTTCACCGTATTTACGCTGAGGAAGAGTTTTTCGGCGATTTTCGGTCCCGAGAGTCCCTGCGCGATGTGCCGTAATACCTCCGCTTCGCGGGCGGTCAGGCGATCGCCGGCCGTTTCCCGCTGCGGTTTTTCGGCCTTCGCCTTTTTGATGAACCCGTCGAGGATGAGTTTCGACATGCCCGGGCTAAAAAAGCTCTCGCCGGCCGCGACCGCGTGCACCGCGGCAAAGATCTCTCTCTTCTCGGCGCTTTTCAGGACGTACCCGTTCGCGCCCGCACGGATGATCTCATACAGATAGTCTTCGTCCTCGTGGATCGTCAGGATCAGGATTCTGCTTTCGGGATTGTCCCGCTTTATGATGCGGGTCGCTTCGATGCCGTTGATTTTCGGCATCGAGATGTCGAGAAGGACGATGTCGGGCCTGGTTTTCGCGGCCAAACGAACCGCCTGTTCCCCGTCGCGGGCCGCCCCCACGACGGTAAACTCCGGGGAACTCCGGAACAGCGCCCGCAGACCGCTTCGAACCACTCCGTGATCGTCCGCAAAGAGGACTTTGATCTTATTCATGAGAGGGCCCGGTGGCTGCCGGGATTTCGATCCGGATGTGCGTCCCTTTGCCCGGCGCAGATGTGATCTTGCACGAGCCATGGAGAAGCTCCGCCCTTTCCTTCATGTTCAGGAGTCCGAGCTTGTACCCGCGCGTGGAGTTCGCCGACGGCCTGTCGACTTCGAAGCCGCGGCCGTTGTCGCGGATATCGAGCCGGACGAATCCGTTTTCGCGGCCGAGCCGGACCAGCACTTTTTTGGCATGCGCGTGTTTGGCGACATTGGAGAGGCCCTCCTGGGCGATCCTATAGAGCGCCAGCTCCACGTGCGATCCGACCCGGGCGGCGGAAGGCGCCTTCATCTCAAACTGCGCCCGGGTGGCGCGGTTGACTTGCTGAAAATCCTCGCACAAGAGCCTCAGCGCCACGTGCAGGCCGATCTCGTCGAGAGCCGCGGGCCTGAGATGAGCTGCGATGCGGCGGACCTCCCTGATGTTGATGTTGATTTGCCGCTTGATGTTCTGCAGTTTTGAGCGCAGCCTGGGGTTCTGTTTCACTTCCTGCTCGAACGCGCCGATGTGGAGCTTTGTCGCGCTGAGCCGCTGGCAGACGTCGTCGTGCAGTTCGTGGGCGACGCGTCTCCGCTCGGCCTCCTGCGCGTCGAGAATCCGCTCCGGCAGCGCCCGCAGCATTCGCTCGGCCTTCTTGCGCTCCTCGATTTCGCGCTCGAGCCTCGTGTTGAGCACCGCGAGCTCCGCAGCCCTGCGGCTCAAATCCGTCATGACCTCGTGGTAGCCCCTGTGAGTCATCTCGTACGGCGAGAGGCTCTCCTCGAAAAAAGCGCCCCCGAGCCTCGCGATGCGCGCGCCCTCCGGACCGGAGCCTGCCCCGAGAATTGATTGGACAAGAGCCTCCTGGTGCACATGGGCAAGGTCGAGACAGCCCACCCCCGATTTGATCGCACGCCGCCCGAGTTCGTAGGCGTGCTGCAGCGCGGACTCTCCGGCGCCGGAGACGTAATTGCTCAATCCCTTTGTGTAGTCGTCCGTCAGTTCCTTGTGCTGATCGTTCATGTCCGCAATCCCCCATATTTGAGAACCAGCACGAGAGCGTCGTCCGTCCCTTTCCCAAAATCCGCGCAAATTCTGTCCGCCATTTTCTGAGGGTGCTCCGAGGGGCTCAAGGCCGATGCGAACTCCCCTGCCACCCCGTCGGTGGCGAATACCAGGACGTCGCCCTCGCTGAGAGCGAGGCGAGCCGGACGAAGATGCGGGAGGTTGTAACCGACGACTCCCCCGTTGAGCATCAAATGTTCGATCCCGGGACGATCCTTCCGCAGGACAACGGCCTCGACGTTCCCTACGCTCATCCAGGTCGCGGTGTTCTCACGAAGATCTATCGAGGCAAGGCTCATGACCACTCCGCGCGTCCCCTTCAGCTTCCCGTGACAACGCGCGACCAGACTCTCGAGCGTGCCGTGCGGGTTTTCCTCCAGCACGTCGACCGCGATCCGGGAAGCGTCCGCCGCCGCGCTGCCATGCCCGAGGCCGTCCACGACACCGACGAGTAATTTGTGGTCGAACTGTTTGACGATGTGCAGGTCGCCCGACCTGGCTTCCCCTGCGAGAGGAAGTTCGGCGATTGCCCAGTCGAGCGTGGAGTGTTCGGTGAGGAGGGTCATCGCTCGTGCAATACCCACTTTTTCATGGTGACCGTCGTTCCCTCGCCGACTGCCGACGAGATCTCAAACTCGTCCATCAGCCGGCGCGAGCCCGGAAGACCGATTCCGAGCCCCCTGCCCGTGGTGAAACCGTCCTGCATGGCGAGGTCGAGGTCCTTGATCCCCGGCCCGTGATCTCTCGCCACGATCATGATCCCTCCGTTGACGCTATGATGGACCCGCCGTATCACGAGCTCCCCGCCCCCCGCATATTGGAGCATGTTTCTCGCCACCTCCGAGATAGCCGTGGCGATCACCGTGGGCTGGCTTCCATCGAACCCGATCTCCCGCGCCATCAGCCGTCCCTGCTCGCGGGCGGTGACGATGTCGGACTCCGATCCGATGGAGACCCGAACCTCATCTTCCACGCGCCATGGCTCCCTTTGCCCGAAGGTTCAGCTGGCTGAGGCCTTCCTCAAGGTCCAACGCAGTCGAGATCCCTTCGAGTGTCAACCCGAGCTGCACCATCGTAAACGCCACCTCGGGCTGAACCCCGACAATCACCATCTCGGCGCCCCGCAGTTTGATCATATGAGCCAGTGATCGAAGAGTCTGGGTGGCGAAGGAATCCATGACGTCAAGAGCGGTGAGGTCGACGATCACTCCGCGGGCGCGATACCTCCCGACCTGTCCGGTCAACTCATCCCGGAGCTGCAGCAGGTCTTCGTCAGTCAGGGCTGACTGAATGATCGCAATGAGATACTCGCCCTGTTTAAGGATCGGAACCCGCATTCTGTTCCCCTGCCTCTGTGATGGGGGTGGACTAGTTCTCCTGCTTGAGCGTCTCGGACGGTTCCTGATCTGATAAGTTGACTTTGTATCCCAGGAGACCTTCGGCTTCCTCGATTCCCCCCTGGAGGTCTCCGACGGTTTTCATCTTTCCGAGATCGACGCCGATCGTGACGAGTGTCTGGGCGATTTCCGAAGAAAGGCCGGTGACAATCACAGTGGCGCCCATCAGTCTCGACGCCTCGACGGTCTGCACGAGGTGGTTGGCGACCGTGGAGTCGACCGACGGGACCCCGGTAATATCGATGACGACCACCTTGGCGCGGTTCGCCCGGATCCCCCGCAACAGCTGTTCGGTGAGCTGCCTGGCGCGCTGGGAGTCGATCACTCCGATGATGGGCAGGATAAGGAGCCGCTCACGCACCTGGAGAACCGGCGTGGAAAGCTCCCTGATCGCCTCCTGCTGCTGCCTGATAATCCTCTCGCGCTCCTGCACGAAACCGACCGCGACGGTGTTGGCGACCCGGTTGGCAGCGGGCTCGTAGACGTCAAGAATCCTGTTAAGGAGGGCGAAATCATTCTGATACTTTGCGAACAGAAATCGGGCCAGAACGTCGCGCAGGAGGAGCACGATGCCGATCACTTCATGAGTCTCGACTCCGCGCGGGATGATCCGCTCCGACAGGTCGCGCGCATACGCTTGCAGCGATTCGACGCTCCCCGTCTCGAGGACCCCGATATAGCTGTCGTAGACCGTGGTCGCCTCGGCGAAGACCTCATCCTGGGACATTGCCGTCAGGAATTGTGATTCGGTGATTCGCCTGGCCCAGTCCTGCCGCAGTTGGGAGCGGTTATCCCTCAGATGCGCCACCAGCTCGCGGAGCAAGGAGATCGTAGACTCGCTCAAAGGCTGCGTATCGGTGTGCTGCCTTTTACTGCCGTTATCCTTTGCCATCGGAGATGTTCCTCCTAAGTTTGAATGACACGCCGCGCGTCACGGTGGGGTCGGCCAACGGATGGCACTCCAGTCCGAAGTTGCCGGGAGCCGGATGTTTGAAGAAGAATACTTTTTCTCCGAAAGCAGCTCCCATCAATAATAAATAGGACGCCTCACAATATCAATAGGAGGATTTATGTAATTAATGCGGGTTTGGATACCGCGATTACTCTAGGTTGGTTGTCGTAGCCGGGCTACGGTGGGCCGGGAGGGGTGAGCTCACATGCAAGGGGGGAGAGGCCCCCCCCTCGCACGAAAGCGAAAAACCTGAAGGATTCTCAATGATTGAACATGTACCGGAGCCCCAGCTGGATCTGCCACCGGGAGTTGAGCCCGGGATCATCCGTGAAGGTAGTCGGGGCAAGGGCCTTATAATTGAATACGGGATTGTAAACCCCCGGAGAGGGATTGTCGACACGCGCCAGGACGAGGGGAGTCGTTGCGGCGGCACTTGCCGCGCTCCGGACCCCCCAGCTTGAGCTCAGGAGATTGCCGGCATTGAGTATGTCGGCGCTGAGCTCGAACGTGTGGGGCTGACCGCTGAACATAAACGTGATATCCTGGAGGACGCGAAAGTCGACATTGCTGAACCAGGGATTCAGCGCGCCGAAGCGTTCCGCAATCTGGCCTCTGTGCGAGTTCAGATAGTCGTCCTGCCGGATGAACGCATCGAAGGAAGCCCACTGCTGGGCGGCGGTCACCGTATTCCCGTTCTTGTCCGTATACGGGGCGAACGTTATCTCGCTCTGGTCTCTCGGAATGTACATGAGATCGTTTCCCCCGCTCCCGTCATTGTTCACGTCGCCGGAGTACGTAAACGAATACCGGTTCCCTCCCGCTCCCGCGAAGGTGTTGCCTTCGGCAACCTCGAAGAAGACCCCGAAGCTCGTGGCCAGATGTTCAGACCAGACGTGGCGAAGAGTGGCCGTGCCGATGATTCTCTGTCTCTCGCCGAACTCCGAGAAGCTCAGCTCGGGCTTGTTGGGATTGCCCTGGACGGGGTTCCCGCTCCAGAGCACGCTCGCGATCTCGGTCGACTTCATCTGGTTCTTCGCCTCGAGATAGGTATAGGAGAGGCTGGTATGCAGTCCGAAATCGAACGTTTTCCGGAGCTGGCCGGTGACGTTCCAGTTATATCCCTCGCTCGTGTTGTCGATGACGAAGAGTCCGCCAATCGACGGATTGAGCTGGGCGCTGGGATAATAGGGGCGCCCGTCAACCGAAACTTTTCCGATCGGCGCGCCCAGATTGCCGTTTCTCAGGTAGACGGCGTTGATGTCCTTGCTGTACAGGAATTCGAGTGTCCCGAGAAGGTCCCCCGGAAGCATGTGATCCACGGCGATGTTGTTCGTCCACGCTTGCGGCCATTTGAAATCGGTCGCCATGGCGTTTACATAGAAGGTCTGCTCCCAGGGAGGAAGATTCGGATTGAAGCCGGGGTTGGAGATGTTATTGCCGAACCATACGAACGGGATCCGCCCGGTGAAGATTCCGGTGCCCCCACGGACCTGCGTGGTCCGGTCTCCCGATGCGTTCCAATTGAACCCCACGCGGGGCGAGAAGAGCGGCTTCGCCGAGGGCAATTTGCTCTGGTCGATCGTTTCGGGGTTTCCGTCTCCGTCGAGCGATAGAAGCGACCGGGAGAACGGGTTGTCCACCGGAGTCGTGAAGTAGATCGGTATGTCCACCCTCAGGCCGTAAGTGAGGCTAAGCTCCCTCGTCGCCAGGAACTCGTCCTGTCCGTAAAACGAAAGCTGTCCCGCGCTGATATCCTCGCCCTTAAACGGGCTCTTGTCGGCGGCGGCAGTCTGCGCGTTCCAGTTCAGGAATTTCGAGGTGTCCGAGGGATCGGTATACTGGAAGAACTCCGCGGGAGAATCGAACGTCGAACCCCCTATCGACGGAGGGAGAAAGAAGACTCCGTACCGGAAGAGGTTGAACGAGTTGAAAAACGAGAACTTCTCAAAGTTGCCGCCGAGCGTCAACACGTGCTGGCCGGCGGAATAGGTAAAATTGTCCGTAAACTGCCAGACATCCTGGTCGAGCGTGTTGTCGATCGAAAAGGGTTCATGCCCGAGGGTCGTATACGTGACACCGTCCTGTCCGATCTCGATCGTGGGGAAGGGCCTGCTGAAGGGATCGCGAAAATCCCGGAACCTGTTGTAGCTTGCAAAGAACCTGTTCGCCATCGTCCCGAACCGGCTGTTTGTTTCGAGCGCGAACGAATTGAGATGATTGTTGATGCGGTACCCGGAGTTCCGGAACGGGAGGCTGTTTTCATTCGGTCCGCGTCCCGTGTTGGCGTAACTCAGAACGAAGGGGTGGGGGCCGAGCTCGCGCCGCCCGTTCAGATAATCAAAACGGAGCGTCACGTTATTGTCCTCGTTCAGGTTCCAGTCGAGCTTGGCGAGGAACTTGTCGTTGTCGGTCGAATGATTGTACCCCTCGTACGGGCCGGGATCGTATCCGTAGACGTCGAGCATCCGTTGGCGAATGGAGTCCATGGTGGACGCCCGCACCCGCGAGATGCCGAATCCGGACTGTCCATGATTCGCCGCAAAGTCCGATGCGGGGTCCTCCCTCCGCACGACTTCTCCGTTCATGAAGAAAAAGAGGGTGTTTGGAACGATCGGGCCGCTGAGCGTAAAGCCGGACTGATGAAATGCGAGTGTGGGATTTGCCAATACCTTGTTTCCCCGCACCGAATTCCCGACGAGGTCTGCGTTTCTGTAAAAGTTGTACATCGAACCCATGATCTCATTTGTTCCGCTCTTGGTGACGGTGTTGATCCCTGCGCCCGTAAATCCCCCCTCGCGCACATCGAAGGGAGCCACAGACACCTGAACCTGCTCGACGGCATCGAAGGGAACCGGCTCGGCGCCCGTCTGGCCGCCGGGGGCGGGGTCGTCAAGGCCGTACGGATTGTTAAAATATGATCCGTCGAGGGAGATGTTATTATAGAGCCAGTTCTTTCCGCCGAAACTGAAGTTTCCGTCGCTCCGGGGATCGACCCGCGTGAGGTCCCGGGTGCTGCGCTTGACCGAAGGCAGCTCCTGCACCTGGCTGGGAGTGATGAATGTCGCCGCTCCAGTCCTGCCGCTGTTGAGGACCGCATCGGTGTCCGCTGTGACGACGACCTCCCTCCCTTGGACGGCTTCCTCGACGAGCTGGAAATCCGAGCGCAAGCTCTGTGCCAGGCTGAGATAGAGATCCTTCTTGCTGTCGCTCTTGTAACCGATATGAGTAACGGTGAGGGTGTATGGCCCGCCAATCTTCATATTGGGTATGTCGAACTGTCCGTTTATACGCGTGGAAGTTCCGAACCGTGTTCCTGTCGGCTCGTGGACAGCCACGACATTCGCGCCGGGCAGAGGTTCGCCCTGGTCGGTTGTGACGATGCCGGACATCGAGGCGGTCGTTACGCCCTGACTCCTGAGAGTTCCGGCCGCAAGAAGGATAACGCATAGAAGAACGATCGATCGCTGCATGGCTCCTCCGGATTGATGGTGGGTGGTGAACGCGGGAAGATAAAGAGTTTCGGGGAAAACGTCAAGTGGAAAAAGGTAGCGCCTCAGTTTGGCCGTCTATCTCTCCAGCTCGTCATGCTGACATGCTCCTGGTCAGCATCTTCCAACGCTTTTAGCCGCATCCTTTAGGCTGCGGGCACGCGACCTAAAGGTCGCGCCTACCGTTACCTCTGCGGCCTTCTCTTGGTAGCCGCAGCCTTCAGGCTGCGGTCTTTTTCCCGCCATGCCACAGCTCCTCGATCAAAAACCCGCAAGCTAAAGCTTGCGGCTACCGATACCCCGGATCTCGTTCCGCCGCTCCGCGGCGGAAGGCGGATTCGGACGCTTTGGACTTGGTAGCCGCAGCCTTTAGGCTGCGGTTTTGTGCTCGGCGGTTGAAATTCACCCACTGCCCAATATCAATGGTGGTTGATAATGAGCGCAAAATTTGGTACCATTGTGTACCAAAAATCTCCTGCACCACGCCGGTACACCCCACGCGGCTCTTTTTGTACCCAGCATGCAAGGATTGGCCCCGAACGTACGAATTGGCGCAGAAGAAGATGGTGTAAGCAGGTTTAGTTTCAAGCCCGGATGGCGGAATTGGCAGACGCGCTAGATTCAGGGTCTAGTGCCGGCAACGGCGTACAGGTTCAAGTCCTGCTCCGGGCACCGACAGATGGTCAGTAAATAGTATTGATATTTAATGGTTTCATCAAAAGCAGAGGTCTTAGCTCTGCTTTTTTGTTTCGCAGTTGTAACTCCAGAACCTACCTGACGAATCTACTCTCTAATTGATTTGCACAGCCGTCTTGACGGGCGAGGCATGCCTCGCCCTACGTCAGGCGACCCGTCAAACCGATCAAACGCAGCCTGAAGGCTGCGGCTACCGAGGCCGAAGCGTCGGTAGGCGCGACCTTTAGGTCGCGTGCCCTTGTAGGGGCGGGGCATGCCCCGCCCGGAAGCTCAGATGATACGATGACCCTTTCGGGCGACGCATGCGTCGCCCCTACGTCCGGCGACCTGTCGAACCGAACAAACGCAGCCTGAAGGCTGCGGCCTCCAAGCCCGAAGCGTCGGTAGGCGCGACCTTCAGGTCGCGCTCGCTCCCACGCGGAGCGTGGGAACGAGATAAGATGCTGACCTAAAGCATGTCAGCATGACGAGGTGGAGAGAGACGACTAAACCGAGTCACAGCCGGAGCTTGCACCCCTTGGGAAATTAGCGAATAAGCAGTAGTTTCTTCGCTTCCGTGTACTCTCCGGCCTGCAACCTATAATAGTACACTCCGCTCGATAGGGCGCTGCCGTCCAGAACGACATCGTGAGTGCCTGCCTCCTCATCCCCCTCCCGGATCGTCGATACCTTCACCCCGAGCATGTCGTAGACGTCAAGCGTGACGTGTACACGTCGCGCCAGACTATAGGAGATCCTCGTCGTAGGATTGAATGGGTTGGGATAGTTCTGCTGAAGCCCAAACATTGTCGGTCGATCCCCCACCGCCTCATCATCCGCTCCTCCCGGGGGTGAAGGTGGAGTCTCTGAAGCGGAAACAATTCTGATCCGCGCTGATTGGGATGCAGCCGGGGAGGCGGAAAGGATCAAGCTGCCGTCCTGGCTCGCCTTGACCCAATACCCCCTCCAGGGACGAAGCGAATCCGCCGGACGATAGCCGCCGGAGTATTCAAAGAATCTCGATGTGGCCATCGATCCGGGGTCGGAGGCGATGTTCAGCACGGAGAGGGGGGTACTCGTCGAACCGATGAGATTCCACCCTTCATACACGGGGATCGTGTCAGCTCCGAACGGATCCCCGAGAGCCTCGCCCGGGGCCGGCTGAGAAAAACGTATCCAATATCCCCTCCCGCGCGTCAGCGTATCCTGCGGAAGATAGGATAATCCATCATACCCGTATGCCGGTCCCGATGAAGGGGGAAGAACCGAGACACGCGAGGAATCATTCACGACACCCGGCAGAGAAACCAGGTTCCAGTATTGCGCCATGGAATACTGAAAGGAGGAGGCACCGAGGACGAACGACCATGTATCCGACCAGGCATGCTTGTGGATTGTGCGCTCCGGCCGGACCCTCCAGAAATACCGTTTCCTGTCCGGGAGTGCGGGCAGAGGCTTCATCGTATCGGTAACGCTGGAATCATCCACAACAAGGCCGGTCGTAAAGCTTGCCTCCGTGGAGACCTGCAGGCGGTAAGGGGCTGGATAGTACGACTTATGCCAGTGGACGACCGCCCCTTCCGGGACACGCTCAGAACCCGATGGAGGATCTGAGAGAATCGGAGGTGTGGAGTCGTTCTCCGCAATCGTGAGATGCCGGTCTGCGCCAACGGTTCTATAAGCTTCCACCAGACCTGAGGGCCACTCAATTTTCAGTGAATCGATCACCGGCGCGTCCCCGAGCCCGAAATGGAGCTGCAGGTTTTGGCCGCAGTATCCGCTCTGCCCCTCGACCTGCCTGAGTTGCCAGACGGGGTTCCCTCCGATGGTCGCCTTCACTCTCACGCGCGCGCCGATGGCGGAACGGTTCGATACCGTTCCGATGCAGTCGAGCGTGAGCCAGTGGTTGGAATTTCCGTCATTCTTGTAGAGGATACTCTTGCTGTTCTCGCCGAAGGTGCCGGCGACAAAGACATCAAGGTCTCCGTCCTCATCGTAGTCGCCCCAGCTCACTCCGTACCAGTACCCGAGCTCCTCGACCAGCGGCTGGCCGGTCACCTTGACGAGAGCCGGTATTCCTGTCTCCATCAACTGGTTTATGTAAAGGAAGTTTGTCGTGGCGCCTCCCGAGTAAGCGGTCGTCACGAACAGGTCGAGGTCTCCGTCGTTATCAAAGTCAACCCACGAGGCCGTGGCAAAATGTCCGGTGTCTGACGTCAGCGTTCCCATCGAGAGACGGGTGAATGAATCGTTGCCGTCGTTCTGAAATAGAAAACTGGGGGCATCGCCGAAATTCGTGATGAAGACGTCCGGATCCCCGTCGTTGTCGAAATCCCCCCAGCTTGCGCTCCAGGACGATCCTCCGCTCGTCACGAGAGGACCGGCGGTGATGGCTTGAAAGGTGTCGACCCCCGATTCGACCCTCATGTTCTTGTAAAGAAATTCGCTCTTTTTGTTCTCGTTGACCACGAACAGATCGAGATCGCCGTCATTGTCGTAATCGATCCAATTCGCTCCCCGGGAGGGTCCGCTATCCTGTGTAATCACCCCCGTTGTGATTCGATCGAACTGACCGTTCCCGAGGTTCCGGTAAAGGAAATTCTTCAGCCCGCCTGCGCTGTTCGTCACGAAGAGATCGAGAAGCCCGTCGTTGTCGTAGTCGCCCCAGGAACATGTCTCGGAATACCCGTGATCGTTCACCGGGGTTCCGGAGAAGATCTGCGCGAAGGTTCCGTTCCCGAGATTCTTATAGAGCATATTGTTCCGGTCGTACCAGTTGACCACGAAGAGATCGGGATTTCCGTCGTTGTCATAATCTCCCCAGCTGCTTCCGTCCGAGGGCTGGTTGTCGAGCGAAACAATGAGCGTGTCCATGCGCGTGAGGCCATAGAGCGGCGGGCCGTCGTTCCGGTAGAGAATGTTGTCCTGTCCACCCTGCTTCCCTCTCGAGACAAACAGGTCCAGGTAGCCGTCTCCGTTGAAATCGATCCAATTGACGCTGCGCGACGCGGCAATGTCTTCCGAAGGCGCACCCGATTCGACTCTGGTGAATTGCTGGGCTTCGGTTCGCGCGGCCATTACGAGCACCAACAACATGAATGCCGATGCCGGAATTATCGCTCTCGAGAATAGCGGCATTATCTTGAGAAACTTCAAGGGCTTGGGGGTAAACTGCATCGGTTCTTCTCCTTTGAGCTCGGACGAATGGAATTACATCACTCCATACGTACCGAAAGCCGGGAGAAAATCCGATCACAAATCGCCGGGGGGTTGGGGCATGCGGCGAAGCGTGTCGGGCATGCGGCGCGTGGTTGGGAGGATTTTGCGAAGATCCCGACATGTTCCCGGTTGGGATCTTTCTAAAAGCGTTTAAAGATGCTGACCAGGAGCATGTCAGCATGACGAGGTGGAAAGGAGTTTGGCCGAAGTGAAACACGGACGATTCGTCGCGCCGGCGCACCGGTTTGTCGCACGGGTCGTTGCGAATCGGCCCGAATCTCCCTATCTTCGACAATCACCATGAACGCGACGACTCTTACACGATTCAACTGGCAGCGCTGGCGGTTTGTCTCCGGCATGTATTTGCTGACCTGCTCGATGTTCGCCGTTCAGCGGACGATTCTCGATCTCCAGCAGAATAAACCGTCCGAGATCTTTGATTCTCTCCTGGACCTTCTGATTTTCTCCGTTATCTGGATCGTTCTCGCCATCCCTCCCTTGCTCCTTTCGAGCAAGACGAAACTCTCCTTCGGGGTCGCGCTTCAACTGGTGGGGATGGGCCTCGTCTTCACCTTTGTCCATGCCGCAGCTTATATCGGCCTTACGCTGCTCGTCCCGGGCCTCGCCACGGGAGTCACGATCCGCAACACGGAGGAGTTCCTCTCAACGCTGCTGGGCCTCAACTATGCCTGGAGGTTCCTCAGTTTCGGCTTTATCGTGGTGCTCGCGTATGCCTACGACTATTACCAGCTGGCTCTTGAGCGCGGAAAAAGGACCGCCGAACTCGAGGCGGAACTGGCGGAGGCGAAACTTCAGGCGCTGAAAATGCAGCTCCAACCCCACTTCCTCTTCAACGCGCTTAATGCCGTGAGCGTCCTCATCGACGAGGATCCGGCGTCGGCCAAAGAAATGCTCGGTCAGATGAGCGACCTTCTCCGGTTTGTGCTCGAGTACGGGAACGCACAGGAGGTCCCTCTGCGCCAGGAGCTTGAATTTCTTGACCGGTACCTGCTGATCGAGCGGACCCGCTACGGGGGACGCTTGACCATCGAACGGCAAATCGATCCGGGCGCGCTGGAGGTCTTCGTCCCCTATCTGATCCTCCAACCTCTCGTCGAGAACGCGATCCACCACGGGATCGCCTCCGTGCCGGGTCCCGGCACCATCGGGATCACCGCCCGCCGCCGCAACGGGCAGCTCGAACTCTCGGTGAGGGACACCGGCCCCGGAATGCGCGGAACGAGCCGGGCCGGATCCGGCATGGGAATCGGGCTCACGAACACGCGGGCGCGACTCCAGCACCTCTACGGATCGGATCACACGTTGACCATGTCTGCGCTCGATGAGGGTGGGTTTGTGGTGGAGATCGTCCTACCTTTCCGACCGAGGCCGGAGACAACCCCATCATGAGCGAGCCGCGATTGAAAGCGTTAATCATAGACGATGAACCGCTTGCCCGGAAAGGAATTCGATCGCTACTGAGGAATGAGCCGGATATTACAATCGCCGGTGAGTGTGCCGATGGGTTGGAAGCGGTGGAGGAAATTCAGAATAAGCGGCCCGATCTGGTCTTCCTCGACGTGCAGATGCCGGGGTTGGACGGGTTCGGGGTGATCGAGGCGATCGGAGCGGATAAGATGCCGGTGATCGTGTTTGTGACCGCTTACGATCTTCACGCGCTCAGAGCGTTTCAGGTGCACGCGATCGACTACTTGTTGAAGCCTCTGAACGCCGCCCGGTTTCGCGAGGCGCTCGACCGGGCCCGAAGGATGGCTACGACTTCCAGGCCGGATGATCTGGGAGCGAAGATGCTCGATCTTCTCGAGAGCGTCAAGCCCCGGGGAGAGCGCTATACGGAGCGTTTCATCATCAGGTCGTTGGGGAGGGTGACTGTGCTTCCGGTTGGGGATGTCGAGTGGATTCAGGCAGAGGGTGACTACGTGGAACTGCACTCACTCCATGGAAAGAAGCACCTGCTCCGCGAGAAGATCTCCGCGCTTGAAGAGAGCCTCGATCCTTCCGTCTTCGTCCGAATCCACCGCTCGAGCATCGTTCGCATCGACCGGATCCGTGAACTCCGGCCGCATTTCAACGGGGACCATGCGGTCTATCTGCAGGACGGGACTCGGCTCTCCCTGAGCCGGACCTACCGTAAACGAGCCTTTCAATCGCTGGAGAAGCCCCTGCGGCGGTGAGCTGAAGCGGGGGCGGGGATGAAATCGCTGGAACTGCTCCTACCACTCAAATTTACCGGCCATCGCTCCGTCGATCGTCACAACACATCGCAAGCCCTCCCCGGATAAACCCTCGGTCTTTTGCAGATTGGCTATGACTTTGTGTCCTCTGTATTCTCCTTTTGCCTCGTCGGATTTCCCCATGATTCCGATGTTCGCGGTACAAACCACCGAGTCGTTTATGACCACTTCGACACGATCCCAGTCGCGGATTCTGGTAGCGGCCACACGCCACGGCGATTCCGCACTTCCGGCAGGTCGATAGGTTATCATCTCGTGGTAGCCACCGCCACAGCCGGCGGCAACGAAAAGCAGCACAAAGAGAAATGATTTCATGTTGGCACGGCTCGTTATTTCTTGGGATAGATGAAGTTCGTGGTTTGTTCTTTCGTCTTGATACGCCGGACTTACCGTAAACGAGCCTTCGAATCGCTGGAGAAGCCGCGACGGGGCGTGGTCTAATTGCGTTGGACCGCTTTAGGAAAGAATTTTGGAATGCATTCCGGGCACAGTCCGTGCGTGAGCTTGGAACCCCCGTGTTCCAGGAGATATTTCTCTATCGGTTTCCATTGACCGGTTTCCTCGCGATATTTTTTGCAATTCGAGCACAAGGGAAGCAGGGCTTCAAGCTCTTCGACATGCTTTTCTTCCGTCTTTTGAATCTTCAAAGACTTGATGAATCCATAGATCAGGAAACAAACGGCAGAAACGTCCGCGGCGTCGCCGGCGGCGTTGAATGATTTCCAATAGAGGCTTGAAGACGTGACGAGAGGGGCGACGGGTGAGAGCGGGATCTCGATCATCATCTCCGACAATCTGGCAATGAAAAAGCAGGCCACCGCGGCGAAAAAGGGGACCATCGCACGAAAATGACTCCTCTCCCTCCAGAGGAAATAGAGCATGATGCCGAGAGGAACGAGAGAGATCAGCTCCGGAAGGAAATTGGCATCCATACGCTTCTCCTTATTTCCTTTTCTTCACGGTATGTTTGACGGGCTTTTTTGCCGATTTCTTTGAAGTTTTCTTCGCAACATGTTTTACCGCCTTCTTCGCCGGGTGTTTCGGAGCGATCGCGCTTGCGAGCGCCGAGGCCGCCTCATCGGCTTTGCCCGAAGCCATAACAAGCTTGGCCTTCCCGTCAATCAGCTTCCCGGTCGAGATTAATTGATTCGCATCGGCATTGTCCGTTTCCGCCTCGCCGAGCGTCGCGGCGATCGAAGACGCGGTTTTCTTGGGGAGCTTCTTTTGCGCCTTCTTCAGATCTGCTTTCACCGCATCCACCTTTTTCTGCGTGGCTTCCTTCAGCTGATCGACCTCCGTCGTCAGTTGCGCCTTGCCCCTTGCCGCCGCATCGATCGCAATTTCCGCCTTGGCGTGGGCGTCGAGGAAGAGCCTCTTGGCTTCGTCATAATCCTTGCTTTCCATCTTCGCCTCCGCCGCCGTCATGCCCTGATCGGCGTCGGTCCATTCGTTCGCGGCGTACGCGGGCGCTTCCGCCGTGCGTGCGCTATCAAGCGCTACCCGGGCGGCTTGTTCCTCCTCCTTCGGAGGTTGAGAGCATCCGAACAGGAAGAGCATCGCTGCGCCGACAAGAATGAATCCGATAATATTCCGGGTCTGTTTCATATGTTCAATCCTCAAGAAGTGTGAGCGATCTATCGTGGATACCGTGAAGACTTGCGTGAATATAGCAAAACGAACGGAAAACGTCAACTTACCGGCGCAACACGGCCGCGACGTGCTGGGTGAACATTCCCGCCGCGGAAGGATTCAACTCGAAGAAGAGCGAGGGCTCGAGCAGTTCAAGCTCCATGAGAATGAAAGTCCCGTTGCGCACGACGCCGTCGACGCGGGCATATAAGAGAGGGGTGTCGATCGCGGCAAGGGCCCCGGCGGCTTGCCGGATAAGTTGTTGCGGAGGGTCGGGCTCGAGTTCGGACCTCCCGCCGAGCGCTTCCTGGACGCGGAAATCGCCCGTGGCAGGGTACTTCCTTACGGCGTGGCTGAACTGCCCTCCGAAAAATATCAACGACCACTCCCCCTCCGCTCCGACTTCCGGCATGAATTCCTGCACCATCAAGGGTGATTGGGCGTGCAGGGTCAATAAGCGTTGGGCGTCCCGATCGGATAGCTTTTTCAGAGAACAGTGCCACGTGTTCCATGCCGAAGCGGAAATCACGGGCTTCACGACCACATCGCCCGTTCCAAGGATCGAGCCTACCCGCGCCGGCTCGAACGGTTCGTCTAAACCGAGAAACATCGTCTTCGGGATGGGAACCCCCTTCTTCCCGACATCGAGGAGGTAATGCTTGTCCATATTCCAGCGGAGGGTTTTGACCGGGTTCCACACAGGGAGTTGACGGCGCTGGAGCGAGTCAAGCCAGAGGGCGAATTCGGCAGGGCGTAGGTGGTAATCCCATGTCGAGCGGATGATGATCGCGTCGAACTTCTGCCAATCGGCATGCGGATCATCCCAGAGGACCGGGAGAATGGAACCGCCTTCCGCGCGAATCGCGTCGGAGGCAATCCGGTCGCCCGGAGTCAGATCGGGGAACTCGTTCGATGTAACAAACGCGAGGGTGCTGCCGTTGAGGCGGAAGCTCATGAGGCGGGGCGAATCGATGGGGGCTATTTCCCCTTCATCAATTCGAGGTATCCGGGCTCGTCGCGGATCGAATCCAGATCCGAGTCACGCTTGATCCACTCGAAGTCTTCCTGGCCTGCATCGATCGAGCGCTTGAGCGTTTCCACCGCGAGACGCTTGTCATTCAGGCGGGCATAGAGGCATGCGGCGTTGTACATCATAAGGGAGTCGCCCGGATTCAATTCGAGCGCTTTTTTCCCTTCCACTTTTGCCTCTTCAAATCTGTTCGCCTGCGCGAGGATGATCGCATAGTACATATGACCGCGTGCGTCGTCGGGGGTGTGCGACAGGTAGCGGGGGTAGAACCCCAACAGAGTGTTGATCATTTCCTGATACTTTTCCTTCTCCCCCAGGCCGTCGTAGACCATCGATAGATCATTGTACGCGTTATAGAAATTGGGGTTGAGGGCGACGGCTTTTTTGAATACATCAATCGCATCCCGGTCGCGATCGGAAGAATGATAGATCCTTCCGAGGATCCAGTAGGCCACGTAGTTGTTCGGGTCCAGCTCGATCGCCTTGAGCGTCGACCTGATCCCGTCGTCGAGCTCCTTCTTGTCGAAATAGGCGAGGCCGAGCGCCGAATGCGCCTCCGACAGAGTTGGATCGTACATGAGCGCCTTGAGGCAGGTTTCGATCGCCTTGTCGAGCCAGATGTCGCTTGCTTCAAAATACTGGTGCATCGTCGCGTACGATTCTCCCAGCCCTGCATAGGCGGCGGCATACCGGGTATCGAGCTCGATGGCGCGCTGGAAGAGCTGGATCGCCAGATGGACATTGTTCTTCGTCAACCGGTAAAGGGCGTCCCTGGCGCGCAGGTAGCAGTCGAACGCTTCCGGGTTGACCGTCGAGCGCTTGGTCAGGACGACTTTTTCCGTCGGGGACAACTTCACCATGAGGGCTTCGACGATCTGCTTCGAGACCTGCTCCTGAATGTCGAAGATATCCGCAAGCTTCCCCTTATACGTCTCGGCCC
Organism: Bacteroidota bacterium; assembly: GCA_036522515.1. Classification (NCBI taxonomy): domain Bacteria; kingdom Pseudomonadati; phylum Bacteroidota; species Bacteroidota bacterium. The sequence goes on along the minus strand of DATDFQ010000061.1, from coordinate 10,751 downwards.
ATATCTGCTCCTCCGTTTCGTTATCGATCAGCTCGACGCTGATACGGAGATTATCCTGGAACTTTCGCACGTTGCCCGAAAGAATGTGCCGGGTGCCAAGCTCCCTTCCGATCGTCTTGATGTCCTTGGTCGTGCCCCGGTACTGCATCGACGTGGCGCGCGGAATGACCCGGATCTCCTTCAATTTCGAGAGGTTGACGATCAGCTCCTCCGTCAGACCGTCGCCGAAATAGTCGCTCTCCTTGTCCGGGCTGATGTTGCCGAAGGGAAGAACGGCGATCGCCTTGGTCTTCGGCGCGGAGACCGCAGATTCGTACTCCTTCTTCATCTGGTCGAGCGCGACCACGACCTCTCCCATCGAAGCGTACCTCCTGTCACGATCCTTCTCCAGCATTTTCATCACGACGGGATCGATCTGCCGGGGAAATTTCTTGTCCATCGCGCTCGGGGGCGGGGGGACGTCGTTCACGATCAGGTAGAGCAGACCGGCCTCGTGCTCGGCCTTGAAGGGCACCTCGCCCGTCAGCATCTCGTACAGAACCACGCCGAGAGACCAGATATCGACACGGACATCGGCCGCCACTCCCTGAGCCTGCTCGGGAGACATGTAAGCGAGGGTCCCCAGGGAGACTCCGGTCTTCGTCACGCCGGTGCTGCCCGTGAGCTTGGCGATCCCGAAATCCATGATCTTCACCTGCCCGTCGCCCGTGAGCATGACGTTTTCCGGCTTGATGTCGCGGTGGATGATATTCTTCTCATGCGCAGCCTTCAGCGCCTGCGCGATCTGTTTCGCCCAGATCATGGCCTGCTCGAACGGGACGCCGGCCGCGGATTTCAAGCTTGAAATATGCGACTTGAGCGTCTTCCCTTCGACATACTCCATCGCGAAGAAGAGGTTGCCATCCGTTTCGTCGATCTCGTAGACCCCGAGGATATTGGGATGATTCAACGCAGCCGCGGCCTTCGCCTCCTGCATGAACCGCGCCTTGTTCTCCTCCGAAGCCGAGAGCGTTTTGGGCAGGAACTTGATCGCAACCGTCCGGTCGAGCTTCGAATCGATCGCCTTATAGACGACGCCCATGCCGCCTTCGCCCAGTTTCTCCAGAATCTTGTAGTGTGAAATCGTTTGTCCGATCATGGTCCTTTTTCCAATGCCGAGTGAGGGAGATCCTTCGCGGAGTTTACACTGAGCGAAGCGAATGTGCTCAGGATGACAATTGTCACTTTCCTTCCATCAATTCAGAGTATCCCGGCTCGCTGCGGATGGAGTCGAAGTCGGGGTCGCGTTTGATCCATTCGAAGTTTTCGTATCCGCTTGTCACGGCGCTCTTCAGCAGCTCCACCGCCCTCCCTTTCACCCCCAGCCGGGAATAGAGACAGGCGCCGTAGTACATCATGATCGGGTCGCCCACGCTCAGCTCGAGGGCCTTTTCCCCCTCCCGTTTCGCCTCCTCGTTGCGCTGCACGTAGGTCAGGTGGACGGCAAACGCCATGCGGCGGTAGGCATCGTCGGGATGTTGCGATAAATAACGGGGGTACGCCTCGAGCACGTAGCTCATGAGATCGGAATACTTCTGCTTGTCGCCCAGCCGCTCGTAAAACATGACGAGGTCGTCATAGGCCTGAAGAAAGTCGGGATGAAGCGCCACCGCTTTTTCAAGGGCTGCGACCGCTTCCTTCTCCCTGTCGGTGGTGTGATAAATTCTTGCGAGGATCCAGTAGGCGTTGGAATTCTTCGGGTCGAGGAGTATCGCCTTCTGGCTCGCTTCAAGGGCTTCCCCGAGGGATTTTTTTCCGAAGTATGCGATTGCGAGCGACGCGTAGGCCTCCGAAAGCGTGGCGTCGTACATGATCGCCTTGAGGCTCGCTTCGAGCGCCCGGTCGAGCCAGATCTCTTTCCGGTCGAAATCGCGGTAGAGCGTTCCGTAGCATTCACCCAATCCGGCGTACGCAGAGGCATAGCGGGGATCGAGCTCGATCGCCTTCTGAAAAAACTGCACCGCCATGTTGACGCTCGTCTTCGTCCGGCGGTTCATGAAATCCCTCGCGCGGAGATTGCAGTCGAACGCTTCCGCGTTCACGGTTGTCCGTTTCGTGAGAACCGTCTTTTCCGTCGGGGTGAGCTTCACCATCAGTGCCTCGACGATCTGCTTGGAGACCTGTTCCTGGATGTCGAACACGTCGGCAAGGGTGCCTTTGAACGATCCGGCCCAGAGCTGGCGGGCGCTCTCGACGTCGATGAGCTGGACCGCGATCCTCAGGTTATCCTGGAACTTCCTCACGCTCCCTTCGAGGATGTAGCGCGCCCTCAATTCCCGTCCGATCGCCTTGATGTCCTTGGTGCTCCCCTTGAACTGCATCGAGTTCGACCTCGAAATGACCTCGATATCCTTCAATTGCGAAAGGTTGACGATCAGCTCCTCCGTCAGCCCGTCCCCGAAATACTCGTTATCTTTGTCGCCCCCGATGTTGGCGAACGGAAGGACTGCGATCGCCTTCTTCTCCACCGCCGCTGGGGCAGCGCTGAGCGCATCCTGCACCGATTTCAATCCCCGGATCAATTCGTCCGCGTTCTGATAGCGATCCGCGGGATCCTTGGCGAGCATTTTCTTCATGAGGTCGTTGACGGCCGGCGGGATGGTCCTGTCGAAGTCGCTCGGCGCGGGGGGATCCTGATTGACCACAAGATAGAGGAGGCCTGCTTCGTGCTCGGCCTTGAAGGGAAGCTCGGCGGTGAGAATTTCGAAAAAGAGGACACCAAGAGACCAGAGGTCGGACCGCCCATCGGCCGGGAGGCCCTGCGCCTGTTCGGGCGACATGTAGGAGAGCGTGCCGAGCGAGGTGCCGGTCTTCGTGATGCCGCGCGCGCTTTTCAGCTTCGCCAGCCCGAAATCCATGATCTTCAGTTGCCCGTCGCCTGTCAGCATGATGTTTTCCGGCTTGATGTCCCGGTGAACGATGTTCTTCTCGTGCGCCGCCCTCAACCCCTGGGCTATCCTGGAAGTCCACTCGAACGCCTGATGGAGGGGAACGCCCGTGCCCGATTTTAATTTCGAAACATAATTCTTCAGCGTTTGCCCTTCGATGAACTCCATGACGAGGAACAACGACCCATCCTGCTCATCGATCTCATAGACGGAGAGGATATTGGGATGATTCAACGCCGCCGCGGATTTCGCTTCCTGCAGAAAACGCGTCTTGTTCTCGCTCGAAGCGGAAAGATGAGACGGAAGGAACTTGATGGCGACAAAGCGGTCGAGCTTCAGGTCCTGGGCCTTGTACACCACGCCCATGCCGCCCTCGCCTAATTTCTCGAGTATCTTATAGTGTGATATTGTCTGACCGATCATACATTCCCTTTTGTCATTCTGAACGAAGTGAAGAATCTAGCTTTGAGACCCTTCGCTTCGCTCAGGGTGACAATGATGTGATATCGTCTGGCCGATCATGGTCCTTTGTGCGTTAACACGCGTGTGAGATCCTTCGGTCGCTACGCTCCCTCAGGATGACAACTCTTACTTCCCCTTCATTAACTCCACAAACCCCGGTTCGGTTCGGATGGAGTCGAGATCGGTATCGCGCTTCGCCCACTCGAAATTTGCATACCCCGCGGCGATGGCGTTCCGGAACGATTCAATCGCAAGCCGTTTCTCGTCCATTTGCGCATAGAAGCATGCCGCGTTGTAAAGCATCAGGGGATCGCTGGGATTGAGCTCGAGCGCCTTCGCCGCCTCAACTTTTGCTTCGTCCCTTCTCTGTACCTGGGCGAGGTCGGTGGCAAAGAACATATGTCCCCTCGCGTCATCCGGATGTTGAGAGAGATACCGCGGATATAATTCGAGGTTCGAGCGAAGCTGGCTTGTGGCTTTCTCTTTGTCGCCGACGCGGCTATAGGCAATGCAGAGATCGGCGGCGGCGGAATAGAAATCCGGATTGAGCGCGAACGCCTTCTCGAACATGCCAACCGCTTCCTGATCCCGGTCCGTCATATGATAGATCCTCCCCATGATCCAGTAACCGGTAAAGTTGTTCGGGTCGAGCTCGATCGCTTTCCGGCCCGCCGTGAGTGCGTCATCGAGGGCTTTCGTGTTGAGATAGGCAAGACCGAGCGCCGCGTATGCCTCGGAGAGTGTGGAGTCGTACATGAGAGCCTTGAGACTGAATTCGATCGCCTTGGTCGGCCAGGAGTCGTTCCGTTCAAAGTCCTGAAACAGCGAAGCATACGCCTCGCCCAATCCCGCATAGGCGCCCGCATACCGAGGATCGAGCTCGATTGCACGCTGGAAGAGCTGGATGGCAAATTGCAGGCTGGCTTTTGTCCGGCGATAGAGAAAATTCCTGGCGCGGAGGTTGCAATCGAAGGCTTCCGGGTTGAGCGTCGATCGTTTGGTAAGAACTACCTGCTCTGTTGGGGTAAGCTTGACCATCAGCGCATCCACGATCTGCTTGGACACTTTCTCCTGAAACTCGAAGACGTCCGCGAGCGTCCCCTTGTAGGTTTCGGCCCAGAGCTGCGTGCCGTCCTCCACGTCGATGAACTGCGCGGTGATGCGAAGGTTGTCCTGGAATTTTCTCACGCTCCCCTCCATCATGTAGCGCGCCCCGAGCTCCCTGCCGATCGTCTTGACGTCCTTCTTCGTCCCTTTGTACTGCATCGAAGTTGTCCGCGCGATCACCTTCATATCCTTGAGCCGGGAGAGGCTTGCGATGATCTCTTCGGTCAATCCGTCGCTGAAATACTCGTTCTCCTGATCTGCGCTCATGTTGGCAAACGGGAGAACCGCGATGGTCTTCGTCTTCCCCGCCGTCGCAGAGTCCAGTTCGGCGCGCACCTCCTGCAGCGCCTTGATCAACTCCCCGGCGTTTTGAAATCTAGCGGAGGGATCCTTCTCAAGCATTCTCATGGCCAGAGAATCGACCTGCGGCGGCACCCTCCGGTCGATGTGGCTCGGCGCGGGGGGATGCTCGTTGACAACCAGGTAGAGCAGCGCAGCCTCATGTTCGCCCCTAAATGGCAGCTCGCTGGTGAGCAATTCGTAGAACACGATGCCGAGGGACCAGATGTCGGACCGGTTATCCGCCGGCAACCCCTGTGCCTGTTCCGGCGACATGTACGAGAGCGTCCCGAGAGAGGCGCCGGTTTTCGTGAACCCGGATCCCCCTTTGAGCTTGGCGATTCCGAAATCCATGATCTTTGGATGGCCGTCCCTCGTGAGCATGATGTTCTCGGGTTTGATATCCCTGTGCACGATGTTCTTATCGTGCGCCGCCCTCAGACCCTGGGCGATCTGGATGGTCCAATCGATCGCCTGGCGGACGGGGATCCCTTCGCCGGCTTTCAGGCTCGCGATGTGTGATTTGAGCGTTTTCCCGTCGATATACTCCATCACAAAAAATGTTCGATTATCCTGCTCGTCGATATCGTACACGTTCAGGATGTTCGGATGGTTGAGAGCGGCGGTTGCGCGCGCCTCCTGAATGAACCGCGCCTTGTTCTCCGCGGAGGCGGAAAGATGGGGGGGAAGAAACTTGATTGCGACGGCGCGGTCAAGTTTTGAATCCTGGGCTTTATAGACCACACCCATCCCGCCTTCGCCTAGTTTCTCAAGTATTTTGTAGTGTGAAACTGTTTGTCCGATCATTGGTTCCTTTTTGTCATTCTGAGCGAAGCGAAGAATCTACGATCTTGACCGATCACTCTCTTACTTTCCCTTCATCAACTCGAAATACCCGGGATGATTGCGGATGCTGTCGAGATCGGTGTCCCGCTTGATCCATTCGTAGTTCTGGTAGCCGGAGAGCACTGAATTTCGCAGCGATTCAACAGCAAGGGCGGTTTCTCCGATGCGGGCGTAGAAACATGCCCCGTTGTATTGCATGAGAGGATCGGTGGGATTGAGCGATAGCGCCTTGGCGGCCTCGACCTTTGCATCCTCGTTTTGTCCGGCATAGACCAGAAAAATCCCGTGGAGCATGTGTGCGCGCCCGTCATCGGGATGGCTCTGAAGATATCGAGGAATCACCTGAAGGACTCTCTGTAGGGCATCTTTCGCCTTTTCCACCTCACCCAATTTTTCATAGGAGGTGTAGAGATCGGTATGCGCGGAGTAAAAATCGGGGTTGAGATCGATGCATTTCTTGTAGACATCTACTGCCAGCCGGTCCTGGTCTGTGCTGTGGTAAATCCTCCCCAACACCCAATAGGCGGTGGAATTATTCGGGTCCAGCTCAAGGGCCTTCCGGCCCGATCCGAGCGCGTCTTCCAGCAATTTCTTGTTGAAGTAGGCGATCCCGAGTGCGGCGTACGCCTCCGAAAGCGTCGCATCGTACATGAGGGCTTTATGGCATGCTTCCACCGCCTTATCGAGATAGCTGTCCTGCCGTTCGAGATCCTGATAGAGGGTCGCGTACGCTTCGCCCAGCCCGGCATAGGCGGTCGCATACCGCCGGTCGAGCTCGATCGCCCTCTGGAAAAGCTGTATGGCAGAGTTGATGTCCGTCTTTGTCCTCCGGTAGAGGGCGTTTCTCGCCCGCATGTAATAATCGAAGGCTTCCGGGTTTTCCGTCGAGCGTTTTGTGAGGACCACTTTTTCAGACGGCGACAATTTCACCATCAGCGCGTCGACGATCTGCTCGGCGACCTGTTCCTGTATGTCAAAGACGTCCGCAAGTTTTCCCTTGTATTTCGCAGCCCAGAGCTGGGCATCGCTTTCCACATCGACGAGCTGGACGGTGATGCGCAGATCCTCCTGAAACTTCCGCACACTCCCCTCGAGGATATACCTCGCGCCGAGTTCCCGGCCGATCGTCTTGATGTCTTTCTTGGTCCCTTTGTATTGCATCGTGCTTGTCCGCGACACCACCCTCATGTTCTTCAATTTGGACAGGCTCAGGATCAATTCCTCGGTCAGCCCATCGCTAAAATAATCGCTCTCCTTGTCAGGGCTGATATTCTCGAACGGAAGGAGTGCGATCGCCTTCGCTTTACCGGCCTGGCCCGCGCTCTCGATGTCAGAAAGAACAGCCCGCGAAGACGCGAGCACCTCGTCCATCGATTGAAATCTCCGCTCCCGGTCCTTCGTAATCATCTTCAACACGAACGAATCGACCGCCGGGGGGATTCTCCGGTCGTGCGAACTCGGCATAAGCGGTTCCTCGTTCACGATCAGGTACATGAGCGCCGCCTCGTGTTCTCCCTTGAACGGGAGCTCGCCGGTGAGCATCTCGTAGAGGACCACTCCAAGGGACCAGATGTCCGAGCGCTGATCCGCCGACAGGCCCTGCGCCTGCTCGGAGGACATGTAGGCGAGAGTTCCGAGCGAAGTGCCCGTTTTGGTCAATCCCGTCCCGGTTTTCAGCTTCGCGATTCCGAAGTCCATGACCTTCGGGTGGCCGTCCTTCGTGAGCATGATATTCTCGGGCTTGATGTCCCGGTGGACGATCCCTTTTTCATGCGCCGCCTTCAGTCCCTGGGCGATCTGCATCGTCCAATCGATCGCCTGTCGGACAGGGATGCCCTCCCCCGCTTTCAGGCTCATGATGTGGGATTTCAGCGTCTTCCCCTCGATGAATTCCATCACGAAGAACATCCGGTTCTCCTGCTCGTCGATATCGTACACGTTCAGGATGTTCGGATGGTTCAGCGCAGCGGTTGCCCGCGCTTCCTGCATGAACCGCGCTTTGTTTTCTTCGGACGCCGAGAGATGTGGTGGAAGGAATTTGATCGCGACAGGCCTGTCGAGTTTCAGGTCCTGGGCCTTATAGACGACGCCCATCCCGCCTTCCCCCAATTTTTCAAGAATCTTGTAATGCGATACTGTTGATCCGATCATGATGCTTTATCTATTGCAGAATGAATGAGATCCTTCGCGAAGTTCATCCCGCGCAGGCAGGACTCAGAATCACAGGTTGAAGATACGGTGGTGTCGGGTGCTACTTGCTCTCAGTGATCAGGACTACATCAGTCGTTTCCTGCTGCCCGCGGGCCAGCGCGAGATACTTGCCGTCATTGGACCACGAATACCTGTAAATGAGGCCTGTCGTAAAATTTGTGAGCTGTTTCGGCTCACCGCCTGATGCCGGCACGCTCCAGATGTTTGAGACTGCGTTTCGAGTCTCGACATAGGTGATCGACTTTCCGTCAGGGTACCATCCAAAATTGTCCGAGGAATGAGAACGGGTGAAGAACCGCTGTAAGACTCCGCCTGCCAGTGTGAGAATACCCGTTCCCCAAATCCGGGACCTTTCATCATAGTAGTTGCAGACAATCAGCCGGCCATCGGGCGAGATGTCCGGAGAGGAGGCCGGATTGGCGGAGAGATTGACGGAGTCGCCACCAGCCAGAGGTATCTTGTAAAGCAGCGTCTTCCCGGTCGCCCACCCGGAGTACACGGCGAACTTCCCGTCGGGTGTTACCGTTGGCCCATAATCTTCACAATGAGACAGCCTGGCCGGATTTCCGCCGTCGATATCCATGCGCCAGAGGTGCGCAGTCGTGTCCTTATCGCTTACATACACGATAGATTTTCCGTCGGGAGAAACAGCCGGACTGTATTCCCGATGAGGGCCGAGCGTCAACTGATGCGGGTTGGAGCCATTCATGTCCATGCTGAAGAGGCCCATCGTCCCACTCGAAAGCGAGGAATAGACTATCTTATGATCGGGTGTCCAGGTCATACCTGAAAAACCGTCGCGTGTCGCCGCGCCGGAAGTAATCTGCACGGCCCGTTGAACATCCCAGGCTTCCGTCCCCGATTCGGATTTCGTCATCACCCAGATATTCGAATGCAGCTCCACGTTCGTCGTTACGAGGGATTTTCCGTCCGACGTGACGCCGAGGCTCGCCATATCGTAGTCGCTAAGATCGTTCGTGACATTTCTGCTGGTTCCTCCGGGATAGCCCACATACCAGAGTTGGTTGTTGGTCGACCCCACCTTTGTCCCCAGAGCGGCGAGACCTCTGCCGTCGGGAAACCAGGCGATGCGTCCGACGAACATCCAATTCTCGGGCGATAGCATCTTTTCCGATCCATCCTCCACCGAATATCCCATCAGGTTGACGTGTTGCACGCCCTTGTTACTCGCGGCGGGTATTGCGATCATCTTCCCGTCCGGCGACCAGGAGGGCGCCATTCCGGCTTGCGTGATGAAGAAGTCGTCTCCGACACGCCCTGCCAGCTTCCGTTCCCCGGATCCATCAAGATTCGCAATCATCAGGGCCTCCTCCCCCGCGGTGTGGTACTGCCGGACGAATGCGAATCGCTTGCCGTCGGGAGAAAACGTCACGCCGGTGGCAAGATCGCTGAGTATTTTACGCGGCCTGCCGCCCAACACTGGAATCTCAAAGAGCGCGCCATTGGGATTGGCGTCGTCGATCGCGACGTAGTAGATCAGGTTGCCGTCGTTGCTGAAGGTGATGCCGCGATACGTCAAGTCGGCGGGGGGCACGATCATCACGTTGCTTGTCGTCGCAACCTGCCGCACCCAGAGGCTCTTCAGCTCTCCCTCGACGACCTGATGAACGACGTATCTGCCGTCCGGGGAGATGACGGCCCGGGACGCCTTCCCGGATGTCGTAAGGCGGGTGATCCCGTGGGACTTGAAGGGCTCCTCACGACTGGTGAATGTCCCCGAGACGAACATCCTGTAGATCGCGATTGCAACGCCGAGGAGCAGTACCGCACCGATTGCGAGCATGCTGTTCCGGGGAAACGCTTTCCGCGCCGGGGGCGCTTCGAGTCCGGGAGATCTCAACGATTCTTGCGTCGGAACGGGCATGTCCGCCATCGACGTGCGCGACACTTTGGTCGATTGCTTCTGCAGCCGGCGAAGATCGATCTGCATTTCCTGCGCGGACTGATACCGGTCTGCGGGGTCCTTCTCGAGCGCGCGGCCGAGGATGTGCAGAAATTCCGGAGGGAGATCCGGCTTGTATTTTTGCACGGATTCCGGCTCTTCGTTGACGATCGAATACATGATTGCGGCTTCATGGTCTCCCCTGAACGGGAGCTTGCCGGTCAGCATTTCAAACAGCACCACGCCGAACGAAAAAATATCGCTTCGCTGATCGACATCCTGCCCCTGGATTTGCTCTGGCGCCATGTAGGCGAGCGTGCCCACCGTGCTGGAAGTCCGGGTGAGTTTCAAGGTGCCTTTCAGCTTTGCCAACCCAAAATCCATCACCTTGATCTGCTTTTTTGCATTCAGCATGATGTTGTCGGCTTTGATATCGCGATGGACGATCCCCTTCGAGTGGGCTTCCTGCAGGGCATCCGCAATCTGAATCGCATAGGCGATCACCTCGCTGAGCTTCTGGATCGGGATGATCTGGCGGAGGGTGACGCCGTCCACGTACTCCATTTCGATGTATTGCTGCCCGTCGGCCTCTTCGATCCCGTAAATCGTGCAGACGTTGGGATGGTTCAGGGAGGATGCCGCCTTCGCTTCCTGGAGAAAGCGCGCCTTCTCGGCGTCGTTTGCCGTCAGGTGATGGGGGAGGAATTTCAACGCAACGATCCGGTCGAGTTTGGTGTCTTCGGCCTTGTACACCACGCCCATGCCGCCTTCGCCGAGCTTGTCGATGATCTTGTAGTGCGAGATTGTTTTGCCGATCATCTCGCCGCCACGGCTGCCTGAAACCGGGGGGTGCCGCGGAGCGGAGCCCATCTGGGATCGATGCGTACCAACGGCACGGAAATTTCCGCAGGTATCGAGAGCAGATGCTCGAGTTGATCCATCGCCGCATCCGGCTC